>CAMCXH010000034.1 GCA_945883285.1 Bordetella parapertussis
TCCGACCAGACCCGCCCCACCGATCATGACGACACCACGCTTACCGACAGTGTCGGCCCGCGCTGCACTCGGCGAGGGCGGCTTCGGCGCGCTGACCGTCATCGCGATCCTGGTCGGGATTCCGGTGGTGCTGGCGCTGGCCCTTGCGCTGGCGCTTGGCCTGTCGGCCATCCTGGCGAGCGAGCGGCTGCCGTCGATGGAGGCACTGACCGACTACCGGCCGAAAGTGCCGCTGCGCATCTATACCGCCGACGGCGTGCTGATCGGCGAGTTCGGTGAAGAGCGCCGCAGCGTCGTCAAGCTCGAGGATGTCCCGCCGGTCATGACCCGGGCCATCCTGGCGGCCGAAGACGACCGTTTCTTTACCCACAGCGGCGTCGACTTTCTGGGCATCGCCCGCGCTGCAGTCGCCAATCTGGCGGCAGGCGGCAAAGCCCAGGGGGCCAGCACGATCACCATGCAGCTCGCGCGCAATTTTTTCCTGTCAAACGAGCGCAGCTACACCCGCAAGATCTACGAGATCCTGGTCGCGCTGAAAATCGAGCAGGCGCTCTCGAAAGAGCAGATCCTCGAGATCTACCTCAATCAGATCTATCTCGGCCAGCGCGCCTACGGTTTTGCCTCGGCCGCGCAGGTCTATTTCGGCAAGCCGCTGGCAAAAATCACCGCTGCCGAGGCGGCGATGCTCGCCGGCCTGCCCAAGGCACCCTCGGCCTACAACCCGGTGGTCAACCCCAAGCGGGCAAAAATCCGCCAGCAATACATCCTCGGGCGGATGCGCTCGCTGGGCTACCTGACCGAGGAGCAGTACCAGTCGGCGGTCGTCGAGAACCTGGCCCTGCAGCCTGACCGCACCGACTTCGCAGTCAAGGCGCCCTACGTCGCCGAACTGGCCCGCCAGCTGGCCTATGAGCAGTTCCGCGAGGAAACCTACATCGCCGGGCTCAATGTCTATACAACCGTTTTGGCCGACGACCAGCGCGCGGCCAATCTGGCGGTGCGCCGAGGCATCATCGACTACGACCGACGCTATGGTTACCGCGGCCCCGAGGCGCAGGTCGATCTGCCGACCAATCCGGCGAGCCGCGAAGAAAAGATCGAAGAGGCACTGCTGGAGGCTGGCGATATCGATGGCTTCATCCCGGCGGTCATCACCCAGGTCAGCCCGCAGGCGATTCGCGCGAGCCGCAGCCGCGGGCAGGTCGTCGACATCACCGGCGACGGGCTGAAGTTCGTTGCTGCCTGGATCTCGGAGAAGGCGGCGGCCGACAAACGCCTGAAGCCAGGCTCGGTGATCCGGATCACCGAGGGTTCGAAAGGCTGGGAAATGGCGCAATTGCCCGAGGTGCAGGCGGCGTTTGTCTCGGCGGTACCACGGGACGGCTCGATCAGGGCGATGGTCGGCGGCTTCGACTTCAACCGCAACAAATTCAACCGGGTGACACAGGCCTGGCGCCAGCCGGGTTCGAGCTTCAAGCCCTTCATCTATTCGGCGGCGCTCGACAAGGGTTTCATGACCACCACGGTCATCAACGATGCGCCGGTGGTGGTCGACCGGGCGGTGACAGGCGGGCAGACCTGGGAGCCCAAGAACTATGACGGTCGCTTCGACGGACCGATGACGATGCGCACCGCGCTGCAGAAGTCGAAAAACATGGTGTCGATCAGGCTGATTCAGGCGATCGGCCCGCGTTATGCCCAGGACTACATCACCCGCTTCGGCTTTGACGCCGAGCGTCATCCGCCCTACCTCACCATGGCGCTGGGCGCGGGCTCGGTCACACCATGGCAGCTGGTCGCAGGCATCTCGGTCTTTGCCAACGGCGGCTTTTACCTGCCCCCTCACATCATCGGAAGGATCACCGACAGCTCGGGCAAGGTGCTGGCGCAGGCACAGGCAGTCCGTCCTGCCGACGAGGCCAACCGGGCCATCGATGCACGCAATGCCTTCATCACGGACAGTCTGCTGCGCGACGTCGTGCGCAAGGGCACCGCGACATCTGCCCTGCGTCTGAAACGGGGCGACCTCGCCGGCAAGACCGGCACGACCAACGATGCGTTCGACGCGTGGTTCGCAGGGTACTCACCCAGTCTTGCCGCGGTGGCCTGGGTCGGCTACGACCAGCCGCGCAAACTCGGCGAACGCGAAACCGGCGGCGGTCTGGCCCTGCCGATCTGGATCAACTACATGGCGGTCGCGCTCAAGGGCGTGCCCGAGTCACCGCCGGTTGCACCCAAAGGTGTGGAATCGATCAATGGCGACTGGTACTTCTCCGATACCCGGCCCGGCCAGGGAATCGCCTCGCTCGGTGTGGTCGCCGAGGAAGGGCTGGGCCAAGGCGAAACCGGCGAACGGGTGCGCGACCAGCTCTTCTGACGGAGAGGATCGGCGCCGTGCGGCACCTGCCGGGCGGCCAGACTCGCATCCTCCGCCCAGCGGGCAGCCTGAGCCAGACTGCCGAGGGTCGCGGCACACACCTCACCGGTACAGTCGTCTCGCTCCCGCAGGATCCGGGCATCGGCATCAAGGCCGGCAATCGTCATCTGAATACGGCAGTCCGGTGCCCCCTTCGTGACCGCGGCCCCCATGACAAGCGGCACCTCGGCGGCATCGCGTCCGGTGCCGATACGCATCAGCGCCGTGCGTGGCAGACGTCGCGACGGGTCGTGTGCGAGCCAGGCATTGCCGATCAGAACCTCGACCCAGGGATACAGCGCCATCGGCGCAGCCTCTTCGAGCGGCACGGTGGTGACATAGCGCGCCGGCAAGCCGCAGGCACGGCAAAGCGTGATCATCAGGTGGGCCAGATCGCAGGGAGCGCCGAACCCCCGCTCAAAAACATCCAGCGCGCTCGACAATCCAGCTTCGGCCGACTCGACCTTGGGCGACATGCTGCCCAGATGCCGTCGCATCCAGTCGTCGATGGCCCGCAACCGTGCATAGGGCTGACTCAGGCCGGCAAACTGCTGCTGGCAGAACTCGGTCAGGCGATCGGACGGACAGAAGCGGCTGGGCATCAGGAAGTGCAGCGATTCGGGCGCCGCCAGCGGCGACACCGCCGGGTCGCGAAACAGTGAGGCGACATCGAGGCTGGTCTGCATCAGCCGCAGTTGAACATCGAGCTCGACCTGCAGCTTGCCGCCGGTGGCGGTGACGTGGAGATAGCGGGTCGCGGTGCTTGCATCGGTGAAGACCGACTGAGCCGAAGCGCCGCTGACCCGCAGCGATTCAAGGGCGAGCTGCTGCTGCTGCGCACGGGCCGGCAACATGGTGAATACGAAAGGGTTGGCCGGTCGCGCATCGCATTCCAGCCGGATCGAGTAGTTCAAGGTGACCGGGACGATCATGGGAGCCTCCGAAAGACGCTCAGAAGTGGCGCACAGCGACGATGTCGGCCAGACCGACGCCACGCAGGCACTCACGATCGATGACGGCAAGTAGCACGCCCGGATCGGCGCCGTAGCCCCACCGACGCCTGATTTCCGACCCGCTGCCGCGAGGCGCTCCCACAGCGCTCACGCTGCGAAATCGATAGGCTGCCGCGGACGGCAAGCATTGGCTGGCGGCGGTTGCCCGGGCGCTTGACCCGGTACCTGATCCGATGCGTGACCTGATGGAGGGCTTGTCCGGTTGATTGCACTGATGGTCGAGGATTCGACCCTCGTCTGTGCCAGGCTGATTCCGATGCTGGCGTCTTTCAGCGGCGTGCAGGTTGCAGCGACCGCCGCCACACCGCTTGCGGCGATGCGCTGGCTGAGCCACAACCGCTGCGACCTGGTGCTGCTCGATCTGGTCCTTCAACACAGCAGCGGCTTTGTGCTGCTCGACGCCATCAGCCGATCGGCAGTGTCCGAGCCGTGCGCGCCACGGCTGCGGGTCGTGATGACCAACAGCGCCAATCAGGTCGTGCGCCGCGAATGCCGACGGCTCGGCGCCCACGCGGTGTTCGACAAGTCGACCCAGCTCGACGAACTCTTTGCCTTTCTGCGGCGGGCGCACGCCGCGGTGCACTGACACCGCCCGCGCCGGTGAGGCCGCCCGCCAAAGCCGGGCCGACCGCACCGTCACTGCGGCCCGGAGCACGCCGCGCCGCGTGCGCTCACTCGATCAGGCCGTTTTTCAACGCGTAGTAGGTCACGTCACTGTTGGACTTCAGATTGAGCTTCTCGAGCACCCGCGAACGATAGGTGCTGATCGTCTTGAAGCTGAGATTGAGCACGTTGGCAATCGCGGTCACCGACTCGCCCTTGGCCAGTCGCAGGAAAACCTGCAGCTCGCGATCCGACAGCTGCTGATGCGGCGGCTCGTCGCCGTTGTTGCCCAGTCCGCTGGCCAGCAGATCACCGACCGCCTCGGTCACGAAGCGGCGTCCCTGCGACACCGAGCGGATCGCCCGCAACAGCTCGCTCGGCTCGCAATCCTTGGGGAGATAACCGCTTGCGCCCAGCTTGAGCATCTGCAGCGCGTAGTGCTGCTCCGGGAAAGACGACAGCATCAGGACCGGCAACTCGGGGCGGCGCAGGCGGATCGCACGCAGCACATCGATGCCGTTCTGTCCTGGCATCGAGATGTCGAGCAGCAGCACATCGCAGGCATCGGTTCGCACCAGGTCGAGCGCTTCACGGCCATTGCCGGCCTCGCGCACGCTCTCCATGTCGGGATGACCCGCCAGGAACTGGCGGAACCCGGCACGGACGATCGGATGGTCATCACAGATCACAACTTTCAGTTTGCGGTTTGACTGGACTTGGTTCATTGCGTTTTTCTCCATGGGCACCGAATTTGCTGACACGTTTTTGCGGCCCGAACCGTCGGGTCCACAGCCAAGTTGAGGCAAACGCCGTGCCCATTCCAAGCCATCTTCCGACTTCACCCCGCGGCATCCGCCGACCGAGGGTCAGCCCGCCGGGGACGATCGACCTCAGTGGCCCCCTCAGTGGCCCCCTCAGTGCCACCCTCAGTGCCACCGAAAGCGGCACCGCCGGCGACGACGGCATGACCCGCGACCTGGCCGCGCGACTGCAGCACGCCCGCGAGTCGGAAAGAGCCGCACTGGCTCGTGAACTGCACGACGAACTCGGCGCCATCCTGACTGCGGCCAGGCTGGATGTGGCCTGGCTGAGCGCGCAAGGACCCTGCCAGGACCCCGAGATTGCGCGGCGGCTGCAGGCCTTGCGCCAGCTGCTCGGTGATGGGATCGGCCTGAAGCGCCGTCTGGTCGAGGATCTGCATCCGACGCTGCTCACCCATCTCGGATTCGGGGCGGCGCTGGAGCAACTGCTGGTGTCGAACCGCGAAAGGTTTGCCGGCAAGCTGAGCGGCGAGCTCGACAAATCGGTCAAGCTGACCGGTGACGCTGCGCTGGCGCTGTATCGCGTCGCCCAGGAGTCGCTCACCAATATTCACAAGTACGCCGGAGCGAGCGAAGTCCGGGTCAGGCTCCTGCGCAGCCGCGGTCGCATCGAGCTGTCGATTGAAGACGACGGCTGCGGTTTCGACCCGAAGGCGGTCGGCTTCGGCCACCAGGGACTCAGCGGGCTGCGTGACCGGATGCTGGCGGTCAGCGGGCGGCTCGAGGTCGCCTCGGCGCCCGGGCTGGGCACGGTCATCCGGGCCAGCCTGCCGACGCAGGAACGCGGTCGAATCGACCGATCACTTCGGGAAGCCGGCGTCACCGCATCGATCAGCCGCAGCGCGCCAAGACATCACGCCCCCACACCGCTTCACCCCTGACCACTGAAAAGGCAATGACCATGACTACTCAAAGTAATCCCTCACTCTCAGGATCAACCACCGAACAGCCTGCCCGCGCCGGCGAGGCGACCAACGGCAAGGCCGGCGCCATCGCTTCGCGCCAGACACATCGCGCGATCGAGGCCACCCGTAACGAGCTTTACAGCCTGCTCGACGATCTGTCGACGCTTGCCCGCAGCGGTCAAAGCGACCTGCGCAGCGAACTCGAGCGGCGCGTCAGCCAGGCCCGGGACCAGCTCAATACCAGCATTATGGACAGCCGGGATGTCGCATCACGGGCCCGGGAGCAGATCGTGCGGCGGGTCGAGGCCTCGCGCGAGGTGTTGTCACATCGGCCGCTGTCGTCGGTCACCATGGCCGCCATCGGCGGGGTGGTGATCGGCCTGCTGCTCGGTCGACGAAGCTGACCGGTGACGTCCGGACCCGGGAGGCCCTATCCGCATTGATCGGCCACTGATAAATGCCGGACCGCACGTGTCCGCGGCCTTCGATACGCCCGACGGCGCAGGGATGCCTGCGCCGCGCGGGCAGTCGGCGTTGAGCGACGCGCGAGCCGGTGAATCCGGCGACGTCCGCGTGCCCGGCCGCGCCGGCGAGCCTGCCAGGCGCCATTGCGCCGATGACCCCTGGGCGCGTTTTGCTACGCCGGGCGCGGCCTGCGGCGTCATGGCCCTGTCGCTCGTCATGACCTGGATCGTCTGGAAGTTCGGATTCGAGCACGACACCCTTCCAGGCAGTGCAAACCCCGACAGCGCGACTGCCCGCAATGCGGTGGCGTTGGTCGGTGCGGCCAGCAGCCTCCTCGTCTTTGGCATCGTCTGGGCGATCGGCGGTACCCGGCGGCGCGCGCTTGCGATCGCCGATCGCATGACCGTGGCGCTGCGCCAGTCCAACGACACCCTCGAAGCCCGGGTCGCGGAACGCACCGCCCTGCTCCAGGACAGCAATGAGCGGCTGGCCGCCGTCAATGAGCAGCTGCGTGCGGTCAATCTGTCCTTCGGTGCGCTGAGCGCGCCGGGCCCGGTCACCGATCGGCTGACGGCTGCCGCGGCCCGACTGCGTACGATCGTGCCGGCCGAAATCGCGCTGGCGGTCGCCTTGCGCCAGGATGCGGTCGCGGCGCCCGAGACCGAGATCGGCCTGGACGCCGACGAGTCGGTATCGCTGGCCGAACGCCAGCGCTGGAGCGCAGCCGCCATCGAATCGGATCGCACCGGGCTCGCTCCGACACCGATCGGGGGCCCGCTCGGCCGTCAGTTACAGGTGCCACTGCTCGATGCGCAGGACCATGTCCGCGGCTACCTGATGCTGGGGCGCGATATTGGCGGATTTGCCGCCGAAGAGGCCGCGGTGATGTCCCAGTTCGCCCTGCTGGTGGCATCGTCGCTGGCGGTGCATGAAACGCTGGCGCGCGAGCGCGTCGCCCGCGCCGAGGCGCAGCGGGCCGATCGGGCCAAGGAGGAGATGCTCGCGATCGTCTCGCACGAACTGCGCACACCGCTCAATGCCATCCAGGGCTGGCTGCACGCCCTGCGGTGCCGACGCGCCGGTGACAACGAGCTGCTCGAGCGCGCAGTCGAGGTCATCCAGCGCAATCTCGATACGCAGGTTCAGCTGGTTGACGACCTGCTCGATACCGCCCGGATCGTCAACGGCAATCTGCGATTGGCCCTGCAGCCGATGAACCTGTCGCAGCTGCTCCAGGCGTCGGTCGACAGCGCGCGACCGCTGGCCGAGGCGCGCCGCATCGACCTGTCGCTGGCCATCGATGCCGAGGTCTATGACACCGTCGGTGACCCGGTCCGGCTCGAGCAGGTGGTCTGGAATCTGCTGGTCAATGCGGTCAAGTTCACGCCGCCCGACGGGCATATCCTGGTGCGGCTGCGACGACTTGGCTGGCTCGCCCAGCTCGAGATCGAAGATGACGGCGAAGGCATCGAGCCGGCCTTCCTGCCGAATGCCTTCGAGCGCTTCCAGCAGGCCGACACCTCGAGCACGCGACGGGCGGGCGGCCTGGGGCTGGGTCTGGCGCTGGTGCAGCACATCGTGCAGGCGCATGGCGGCCAGGTGATGGTGCGCAGCGAAGGGCGCGACCGGGGCACCTGCTTCACGGTCTCGCTGCCGATGGGCGCGCGTGGCCAGCCCGATACGCCCTCAATACCGGGCGTGCCGGCCGATCATGTCGAGCCGGCAGCCGCAAGGATTGACGGAGCAGGCGACGCCATCGGGCCCCTGACCGGTCTGACGGTGCTGGTGGTCGAAGACCATGACGATTCCCGCGAGGTGCTGGTCGAATTCTTGCTGACGCAGGGCGCGCAAGTGGCGCAGGCGGCCAACGGCAATGATGCAATGACCCGGCTGCGGGCACTTGCTGGCGACACCGCGCCGCTGGTCGTGCTCTGCGATATCGCCCTGCCTGGCGAAAACGGCTATGCCCTGCTGGCGCGGATGCGTCGCTTCGAAGCCTCCGAGGCATCCCAGGGCCATGCGCCGCTGACCGCATTCGCGCTGTCGGCCTTCACCCGGGAAGACGACCGACAACGCAGCCTGCAGGCTGGTTTTCGCGATCATCTGTGCAAACCGCTGGCCCAGGGAGAATTGATCGAGCGGCTCGTCGCGGTGATCGAGCCGGATGCTCACAGCCCGTTGGTGCGCCTGAGCCACTGAGCCGGCAGGGCTTGCCGCAGATCGGCAGAAATTTCCGTGCCCGGCGAGGCGATATCGGAAATTCTGACAGCTTGACAGGGCGATTTCGGCGCAAAAACGCATTTTCGGTCGATGGCACGGGGCTTGCACTGAGACTGATCCCAGTCTGATTTCCTGAGGGTTTTTGCCATGTCCGCCTCCCTGCAGTTTCGTGCCGGTCAGCACTTGACCATGACGCCCTTCCTGCAGCGCTCGATCCAGCTGCTGCAGTTGTCATCGCTCGAATTCCAGCAGGAAGTCCAGGACGTGATCGGCACCAACCCCTTCCTGGAGATCGTCGAGCCGGATGAGCCGGCGAGCGACGCCGACTCGGCCGAGGCCACAGCCGAAGCCGTCGCAGACCATGAGGACGCCAACGAGCGGGCCGAACGCGACACCGATCGCGACACCGCGCTGGATGAAATGTGGAGCAACGGCGCCACCGATTACCGCACCAACCGCGGTGGCGACGATGACTGGGATCCGGCGCTGATGGTGCCGGGCGTCGAAACGCTGCGTGAGCATCTGCTGCTGCAGGCCGGTTGCCTGCGGCTGTCGCAACGTGACCGCGCGATTGTCGAGACGCTGATCGAGTCGCTCGACACATCGGGCTACCTCACCCACTCGAGCGAGGAACTGTGCGCCCTGTGCCCGCCCGAGTGGGAAGCCGATGCCGAGGACTTCCAGGTGGCGCTGCGACAGGTGCAGTCTTTTGATCCGCCGGGCGTCGCGGCGCGCTCGGTCGCCGAGTGCCTGCGGCTGCAGCTGCTCGCCCCCGAGCATGCCGATCAGCCTGCCCGTGCGCTCGCACTGCGCATCGTCGAAGAGCATCTCGGACTGCTGGCCGCCCATGATTTCCAGCGACTGCAGCGCGAGCTCGGCTGCGAGGACCGCGAACTGCAGGCGGCCACCGTACTGCTGCGCAGCCTCACGCCGCGCCCGGGCGCGGGCTTCGGTGCCGACGAGACCCAGTTCGTGGTGGCCGACATCATCGTCCATCAGGTTCAGGGCAAGTGGGTGGCAGCGATCAATCCCGAAGTGATCCCGAAGATCCAGGTCAACCGCTTCTATGCCAGCATTCTGCGCGGCGGACGAGACGGTGGCGGCACGCCGGTCTCGCAGCAGATGCGCGAAGCACGCTGGCTGGTGCGCAACATCGAGCAGCGCTTCCAGACCATCCTGCGGGTCGCGCAGGCGATCGTCGACCATCAGAGCCGCTATTTCGACTACGGCGCGATGGCGATGCGCCCGCTCACACTCGGCGAGATCGCCGCGAAGGTCGATCTGCATGAATCGACCGTCTCGCGGGTGACCAGCCGCAAATACATGGCCACGCCGCGCGGCCTGTTCGAGTTCAAGCACTTTTTCGGCAGTCATGTCGAGACGGCTGCCGGCAACCCCTGCTCGGCCACCGCAGTGCGGGCGCTGATCACCGAACTGGTCAGTGCGGAAGAAGGCGAGCGGCCGCTGTCGGACATCAAACTCACACGGCTGCTTGAGCAGCGCGGCATCAAGGTTGCACGGCGCACAGTCTCGAAGTATCGCGACGCGCTGCAGATTCCGTCGGTGGAGGTCAGGCGGATGTCCTACCGCCCGAGCCTGTGATCGGGCAGGCAGGCGGCAGTCGCCGGTCGGGTGCCCGGTTCGGCGCTCAGGGCGCCGGCTGGGACGACGGATGGGTGGGCATCGACTCGGGGGACGCCACTGAGGACGCCACTGAGGACGCCTCGGCCGACTGACCGTATTCGCGAAGGCGGTTGTAGAGCGTCTTCAGGCTGATCCCCAGGATCTCGGCGGTACGCTCGCGAACCCCGCCGCAGGATTCGAGTGTCGCCATGATCAGCTTGCGCTCGACCTCGGCGATCGACGAGCCGACCGGCACCCACAGGCCCGGTCCGCGCTCGGCGTGCGGCCGCTCCACCACCACAGCGTCCGGGTCCTCGGGCAGCCTGACCTGATCGATCAGGGCGCCGTCGCTCATGATGGCCGCACGCTGCACGACATTGCGCAACTCGCGCACATTGCCCGGCCAGCGGTACTGCTTGAGCCGATCGATCACCGATGCCGAAAAGCGCCGCTCGGTGCCCTCGCTGGCATTGAGGCCGGCCAGAAAGTGGGGGGCCAGAAGATCGATGTCCTCGAGACGCTCGCGCAGGGGCGGCATCCGTACCTGAAAGACATCGAGGCGGTAATAGAGGTCCTCGCGCAGCTGCCCGCGCCGCACCGCGTCCATCGGCTCGCGATTGGTCGCGGCAATGATCCGCACGTCGGTCTCGAAGGGCTCGTCAGAGCCGACCCGCATGAACGCGCCGGTCTCGAGTACCCGCAGCAGCTTGACCTGCAGATCGAGCGGCATCTCGGTGATCTCATCGAGAAACAGCGTGCCGCCGTGCGCCCGCTCGAAAAAGCCGCGATGCTGCCTGACCGCCCCGGTAAAGCTGCCCTTCTCGTGACCGAAGAGTTCGCTCTCAATCAGCTGCGGCGAGATCGCACCGCAGTTCACCGCCAGAAAGGGATGGGTGCGACGCCGCGACAATTCATGAACCGTCTGAGCGACCACCTCCTTGCCGGTCCCGCTCTCGCCCACCAGCAGCACACTGACCGAGGTCGGCGCAACGCGCGCGATCTGATCGTAGAGCCGCTTCATCGGGGCCGATCGCCCCCAGAGTTGACCGAAGCGGCCGTCCGATTCGATGCCATCGCGCAATTCGGTGATCTCGGCGCGCAGATCGCCCGGCTGATTCAGCCGGGCAAGCACCCGCTTGAGCTGCGCGACATTGACCGGCTTGGTGAGATAGTCGGCCGCCCCCACCCGCAGCGCCTGAATCGAAGTCTCGATCGAGGCATGGCCGGTGATCAGGACGATCTCGGCATGGCCGCGCAGATCGGTGTCATTGAACAGATCGAGCCCGCTGCCGTCGGGCAGCTGCAGATCGACCAGCACCGCCTGCGCCGGCATCAGCATCAGCTGCTGACGCGCTTCGCGCAGCGTGGCGGCAACCGCGGTGGTGAACCCTTCGCCGGCGACCAGCTCCGACAGCATCGCAGCCGAATTCGGATCGTCTTCGACGATGAGCACGTGAGGCATCAGTCGTTGCTCCTGCCGCCGCTGGCGACATACGCCACCGACTCGGCACAATGCTGATCCAGCACCCGCAACACCTCGACCGGATCGGCAGGCTTGGTGAGATGAACATTGAAGCCGGCCAGACGGGAGGTCTGCCGATCCTTGTCGCGGCCATAGCCGCTGACCGCGACCAGCAGAATCGGCATGCCCCCTTCGCGGGTCGACTGCTCGCGAAGCTGCTGCGCGACCTGATAGCCGTTCAAGCCCGGCAGACCGATGTCCAGGAGCACCGCATTGGGTTGGAACACCGCCGCCCGGCTCAGCGCCTGGTCGCCGTCATAGGCCAGCTCGACGGTGAATCCCTCCAGCTCGAGCAGCATGCCCATGCTTTGGGCCGAATCAATATTGTCGTCGACCACCAGAACGCGACAGTCACGGTGCCCGGGTGACAGCGACCGTGCGCCGCTGGCGACAGGCTCGCTGTTCAAGTGGACGCCTGCAGGGTCGCCGGAAACCGGATCCGCAACACATCACCCTTGGCATCGGCCCCGGTCACCGGCAGCAGCACACCGCCGGCCGACTCGATTGCCAGACGGGCATGCAGCAGCGGCATCGGCAATCGGTTCGCGGGCGGCCTGAAAAGGTCCCAGATCGACACCGATCGGTCGACGCCTGCATCGATGCTGAACTCGATCTGGCGCACATCATCATCGTCGCCGCGCAAGGCAATCCGCAGGGGCGCGCCGGCGACACCGTTGCGCATCGCGTAGCGCGACATGTCGGCGACCGCACGCGCCAGTGCATCAGGGTTGCCAATCACGACAAACGATGGCGCACTGCCCGGTGTCGGTCCAAGCTCGAGCTCAACCACGCGGCCTTCGGCCTGCGGTGCGGCGCGGATCAAGTCGACCTGCGACTGCAGCAGATCAGCCAGATCAACACTGCCCGCCCCGTCATCGGGCTCGCCGCCTGCCAGCCGCAGCACACGCCCGAGCGTCTCAACCTGCTCGAGCTGCTCATCGACCGCGCGTCGCAGTCCGGCGGCGGCCCGGGTCGCCAGCACCGGTGCAGGGTCGGCGGTTGCGCCCGGAGCATTGCTCAACAGATGCAGCCAACCCGCCATCGCATTGAGCGGGTTGCGAAGTTCATGGGTCAGCATCGATGCAAGTTCCTCGCCGGTCAGACCGCTCATGATTTCTCCAATGAGGTCGTCGATGAGGCGGCCAATGAGGCGGCCATTCGCTGCGACATCGGGCAGATTCGGTCAAGTCGGACAGTTCGACTTTCCCGGCGCAAAACAGCGCCGGTCGACCTGATTGAAACACAGGTCCGACAGGCGGGCGGTAAAAAGGATTCTTTACTTGATCTGGCGCAGATCAACCGGCCAAAACTCATCCTCTCGGATGCTCCGGGCCGCTTCTTCCGGGTCGATCCGGTGCGCGGCGCGGCGGTCGCTCGGGATGTTCGGCTCGCTGCCGCGGCACCTTCAAGGGCATCGACACGGCAGATGACAGGCAATGAGGCAGAAGATGGTTCAGCATGTGACGACCCCGACTCGCAACCGCGGGCGCGAAGGTCCCGCAGAACCCTCAGAAGCAGGCAAGTCGCGTGCCCGCTTCTGAGGCAGTCCCGAAGACCTCAGCGTGCCGACCCGCTTCGAATCAGGTTGACGACTGCCAGCAGGATGACCGCCCCGCCGAGTGAGACCGACAGCGCGCCCAGACTGAACTGGTTCTGATTGATCGTCCCCACGCCAAGCAGCGGCGAGATCAGCCAACCACCCAGCATCGCCCCCACCACGCCCACCACGACATTCAGGAGCAAGCCCTGTTTCGCGTCGGTTCGCATGATGAGGCTCGCGACCCATCCGAGGATCCCGCCGACAAAAAGCCAGATGACCAGGTTCATGGCATTCTCCAGTGTTGTTCGCTTATACCCACTGTCTAGAGCTAGCACGCGACATGCCCGCATGAGGGTTCGCTCTGGTCTGAGACCGTCGCCTGAAGTCCGTCCGATGAAGTCCTACAGCAACCCCGTCTTCGACTATCGGCCCTGCGCCGACCAGCACACCGGTGCAACGGCGCGGCATCCGATTGTCGTGATCGGCGCCGGTCCGGTCGGGCTTGTGACCGCGATCGATCTCGCGGTGCAAGGTCAGGCGGTGGTGGTGCTTGACGACGACCAGACGGTCAGTGTCGGATCGCGCGCGGTCTGCCACGCCAAACGCACGCTTGAGATCCTCGACCGCCTCGGCTGCGGCCAGCCGGTGGTCGATCGCGGCATCAGCTGGAGCCGCGGACGGGTTTTCCTGCGCGAGCGCGAGGTCTACGGCTTCGACCTGCTCGCCGAACCCGGTCACCGGCGACCGGCCTTCGTCAACCTGCAGCAATACCACCTCGAAGAGGCGCTGGTGGCGCGCGTCGCCAGCCTACCGGCACTCGATCTGCGCTGGCGCAACCGGGTGACCGGCGTGCAGTCGGCCGACGATGGCGTGCTGCTCACCGTCGAGACGCCCGACGGCCCTTATGAGCTGGCCTGCGACTGGCTGGTGGTCGCTGACGGTGCGCGCAGTCCGGTTCGTCATCTGCTCGGGCTCCAGAGCGAGGGCAGGGTCTTTCACGACCGCTTCCTGATCGCCGATGTGCTGATGAAGGCCGACTATCCGACCGAGCGCTGGTTCTGGTTCGATCCGCCCTTTCACCCCGGCCAGTCGGTGCTGCTGCATCGCCAGGCTGACAATCTCTGGCGGGTCGACTTTCAGCTCGGCCCCGATGCCGACCCCGAAGAAGAGAAAAAGCCCGAGCGGGTCTTGCCGCGGCTGCGGGCCATGCTCGGCGATCGCGACTTCGACCTCGAATGGGTAAGCGTCTACACCTTCCAGTGCCGACGCATGGAGGCCTTTCGCCATGGCCGGATGCTGTTCGCGGGTGATGCGGCGCACCAGGTCTCGCCTTTCGGCGCGCGCGGCGGTAACTCGGGCATCCAGGATGCCGATGCACTCGCCTGGCGGCTGGCCCGCGTGGTTCGCGGCGAAGCCACCGAATCGGTCCTCGATGCCTGGGCGCACGAGCGACAAACCGCCGCCGACGAAAACATTCTCAACTCCACCCGCAGTACCGACTTCATCTCGCCCAAGTCCCCGATCGCGCTGTCGTTTCGCAATGCCGCCCTCGAGTTGGCCGCGACGCTGCCGTTTGCGCGGCGCATGGTCAACAGCGGCCGACTGTCGACACCCACGATTGCCGACGACAGTCCGGCGAATACTGCCGATGCCCGCGCTGCCGATGCCCGCGCTGCCGATACCTGTGCTGCCGATGCTGGCGGGGCTGCCGAGGCCACTGGCTTTGCCGCCCCGGCGATGCGCCCCGGCGCGCCTTCGGTCGACGCGCCCCTGCGGTCGGTCGACGGGCAGCCGCACTGGTGGCTCGACCTTATCGGCGGCGGGTTCGACCTGCTGATCTTTACCGGACCGGGCTGTGCCGATACCGCCGCCTTGCCTGCCCGACTCAGCGCGCTCAGGCAAGTGCTGGACGAGGCCGGTCTGCCAGCCCTGCGCATCCACCGGGTGATGACCCGCGCCAGCGGGCCTGCCGCCAACCCCGGGGAGTCGGAGGCCAACGGTGCGCTGTCCGATTCGCTGTCCGATTCGCTGTCCGATACCGACGGCGTGCTCGCCGCCCGCTGCGACGCGCGCCCGGGCACGGTCTATCTGCTGCGCCCCGACCAGCATGTCTGCGCCCGATGGCGCGGCCTCGATCCGCAGGCGGTGGCGGGGTCGATGGCCCGAGCCCTCGGTCGTTCGATCGGTCGTCCCTTTGGCGATTCCCCCGGCGAGCCCCTCGACCCCACCCTCATTCGGCAGGCCACCGCGTCGCCCGCCGCCACGCAGGCCTGAGATGTCCGATCACCTGAACACCGAGCCCGCACTCGATCGGCCCGACGACTTCTACGAAGCGCTGATCGCCGCGCATCGCGGCCTGAGCGACGAGCAGAGCGCCCAGCTCAACTGCCGGCTGATCCTGCTGATGGCCAATCACATTGGCCGACCGCAGGTGCTCACTGAAGCTCTCGCGCTGGCCGGGCGTGGGCTTGGCGCCCGCCCCTAGGCCGAGAGCACCACGGCGCAGCCGCTCTGCTCGCTGACCCGCCGCGACAGGGCAGCAAAGAGCTCGTCGCCGCTGCGCCCATCGACCCAGCGGCCGGCATCCTGACGGAAGTGAAAACCGCCTGCTCGGGCGGCAACCCAGATTTCCTGGGCAGCCGAGTGACTGTTGACGATGATCTTCGAGTCGTCCTCGAAGCTGAGCGTGATCACATTGCCCTGGCGCTCGATATCAACGTCAAGTGCTGCCGCGTCGATCGCGCCTTCGATGCTTGATTCAATGGCATCGAGTGCGGTCTCGGCAGCTCGCTGAAAGGCCAGTTCGGTCATGCTATTCTCGATTGATGAGTTGCAGGGCTGATCATAAACGCCGCCGTCCGGCATTTCTGCCCGCGATTCTAGCGGCCAGCCTGTGCCTGGCCGCCTGCGGCCAGCGCGGGCCGCTCTACATCCCCAGGATTCCGGCCGAACCGCCGCCGCGCATCGTGCCGGCCAGCCCTGCAACCGTCCTGACGCCTGCCTCACCCGCCACCCCCACTGCGCCCCCCGCCCGCCCATGCCCGCCATCGCAAACCTGCCCGCCTTCGCCCTGAGCGGCAACATCCTCCATGCCGAGGGTGTGGCACTGACCGATATCGCCGAACGCTTCGGCACACCCACCTGGGTCTATTCCCGTTCGGCGATCGAATCGGCCTGGAGCGATTTCGCGCAGGCCACACAGGGTCGCCGCGCCCTGGTGTGCTTTGCGATCAAGGCCAACAGCAATCTGGCGATCCTCGATCTGCTCGCACGCCACGGCGCCGGTTTCGACATCGTCTCGGGGGGCGAGCTTGCGCGGGTCCTGGCCGCCGGTGGCGATCCTTCAAAAATCGTCTTCTCCGGAGTGGGCAAAAGCCGCGAGGAAATGCGCCAGGCCCTGGCCGCCGGCGTGCGCTGCTTCAACGTCGAGTCCGAGAGCGAGCTGGTGCAACTCGATGCGGTCGCCGGATCACTCGGCCTGCAGGCCCCGATCTCGCTGCGGGTCAACCCCGATGTCGATGCCGGCACGCACCCCTACATCTCGACCGGCCTGCGCGACAACAAGTTCGGCATCGCCCACGACCGCGCGCTGGCCGCCTATCGGCTGGCCCGGCAGTTGCCCAATCTGCGTATCGAAGGCATCGACTGCCATATCGGTTCGCAGATTACCGACGTCGCGCCCTTTCTTGCGGCACTCGACCGCGTCCTCGACCTGACCGACCAGCTTGCCGCCGAGGGCATCATCATCCGGCATCTCGATCTGGGCGGCGGCCTGGGCATCACCTACCGCGACGAGTCGCCGCCGGCGCGCGGCGCCATGCTCGCCGCGATCTTCGAGCGCATCGACGCCTGGGTCATCCAGCGCGGCATGACGCCTGCGCAAGCCCCCGAGGTGCTCTTTGAATTCGGCCGCGCCATGGTCGGCAACGCCGGCCTGCTGCTGACCCGCGTCGAGGTGCTCAAGCGCAACGGTGACCGGCACTTTGCGGTGGTCGACGCTGCCATGAACGACCTGATGCGCCCTGCCATGTACGAGGCCTGGCATGACATCGTCGCGGTGGCACCAACCACCGCGCCTGCCGAGACCTACGACATCGTGGGGCCGGTCTGCGAATCGGGCGACTGGCTCGGGCGCGATCGACAGCTCGCGCTTGCCGAAGGCGATCTGCTGGCCATCCTGTCGGCCGGCGCCTACGGCATGTCGATGAGCTCGAACTACAACACGCGCACTCGCGGCGCCGAAGTCATGGTCGACGGGACCACCGTGCATCTGGTGCGCGAGCGCGAGCAGGTGGCCGATCTGTTCGCCGGCGAGCACCGACTGCCTGCACGCTGACAACAGTCAGCGCGCCGGACACCCCCGACGTCAGATCGACGCGCGAGGCGGCAGGCGCTTTCGCCATCGATCGAACAGCCGCCAACCGAGCAGCCCGATCACCACTGCGGCATACCAGCCGACCTCGGAAAAATCATTTTTCCCGGCCTTGTGCCACCAGTAATGCAGGATGGCCGCCATCGCGACCGCATAGACCAGACGGTGCAGCTTCCCCCAGCGCCGGCCGAGTCGGCGAACCATCGCATCGGTTGACGTCAGCGCCAGCGGAATCATCAGCACAAACGCCGCAAAGCCCATGGTGATGAAGGGCCGCTTGACGATGTCCTTGACGATCGCAGCGAGGTCGAACCACTGATCGAGCCAGAAATAGGTCGTGAAATGCAGCGCGCCGTAAAAGAAAGCGAAGAGGCCGAGCATGCGGCGCAGACGCTGCAGCCAGTTCCAGCCGGTGAGACGACGCGCGGGCGTGACCGCAAGCGTGATGCACAGAAAAACCAGCGTCCAGGTGCCGGTCGATCGGGTGACAAACTCGACCGGATTCGCGCCCAGTCCGCCGAATGCGCCGGTTGTGCCGACCAGCAGCAGCCGCGCTAGCGGGCCGAGCGCCAGCAAGAAGACCACTGCCTTGATCGCGGCGATCGGCATTGGCCGGGCGCTCACTCCGAAACCTCAGCCGCCGCTCAGAAACTGCGCTTGAGATCCATGCCGGCATACAGCCCGGCCACCTGATCGGCATAGCCGTTGAACATCAGCGTGGCGCGTTTGCGGGCAAGAAAGCCGTCTTCACCGATGCGCCGTTCGGTGGCCTGCGACCAGCGCGGATGATCGACCTCCGGGTTCACATTTGAATAAAACCCGTATTCCTGGGGGGCGGCGCGATTCCAGGCAGTCACCGGCTGCTTCTCGACGAAGCGGATCTTCACGATCGACTTGCCGCTCTTGAATCCGTACTTCCAGGGCACGACCATGCGCACCGGCGCGCCGTTCTGGTTGGGCAGCAACTCGCCATACAGGCCGAAGGACAGCAGGGTCAGCGGATGATTGGCCTCATCGATTCGCAGCGCTTCGACATAGGGCCAATTGAGCACTGAAGAGCGCAGTCCAGGCATCTGCTTCGAGTCATTGAGGGTCACGAACTCGACGAACCTGGCATTGCCGTTGGGCTGCACGCGGCGGATCAGCTCCGACATCGAATAGCCGACCCAGGGCACCACCATCGACCAGCCCTCGACGCAGCGCATTCGATAGACGCGCTCTTCCATTGGTGCAAGTTTGAGCAACTCGTCGATGTCGAAGACGCGGGGCTTGTCCACCTCGCCTTCTACCGTCACCGTCCATGGGCGGGTCTTGAAGGAGCGAGCCGACACCGCCGGATCCTCCTTGTTCAGCCCGAATTCATAGAAGTTGTTGTAGGTGGTCACGTCCTTGTAGGGCGTGGGTTTGTCGTTCGGACCGAGCGTCGACAGGGGGCTCGGCTTGCCGGCCAGTTTGGCCTCGGGCCTGGTCTCGGTGCGACTGGTCTGCGCGTTCAGCCATCCCGGGGCCGGCAGGGCAATACCGGCAGCAGCCGCCTGGATGATGCGCCGACGCTGAGACCAGATCGCGCGCGGCGTGATCTCAGAAGGCTCGGGCAGATGGCGCGGGGGGATCCTGATCAGCATGGTGTGCTCCTTGTGTCGGTCGACATCATGAGGGGCTTCGGGAACATCGGGTGCAAACTCAACATGCCATTGTGCACGCCAAAATGACAGCGGGCGCCCGAGGACGCCCGCTTCAAGCCTACTGCAAAGATGAATCGATTGCGGTCAGCGCAGTCCGGCGATGTAGTCGGCCACCGCCTTGATCTCGGTGTCGGACAGCCGTGCCGAGATGGTCATCATCTGGGCGTTGTTGCGGCGCGCGCCGGCACGAAACTGGGTGAGTTGCGATTCGGTGTAGTCGGCCCACTGGCCGCCCAGGCGCGGATATTGCGCCGGGATGCCTGCGCCTGCCGGGCCGTGACAGCCGGCGCAAGCAGGTACCCCCTTCTCGGCGATGCCACCGCGCCAGATGCTCTGACCCAGGGCCACCAGATCCTTGTTGCGAGCTGACGAGGGCTTCAGAGGCTGCTGCGCGAAATAGGCCGACAGATCGCGGCGATCGGCGTCGGACAGACCTGCCGCCATACCAGCCATGATGGCGTTGGCGCGCTCGGCTTCCTTGGCGCCCTGCTTGGGCACGAAGTTGACGAGCTGCTTGTAGAGATAATCGGGATGCTGGCCGGCAAGCTTGGGATTGGCCGGGCTGGTGGCGTTACCGTCGGCGCCGTGACAGGCTGCGCAGACCTGGCCTGCCAGTTGCTGCCCGCGAGCCGGGTCGACCTTGGCCGGCGCAGACTGGGCCATTGCGGCGCCGGCAGTCAGAAGCGCTGCCGCAGAGGCAAAAAACACCTGAAAAAGCCACCCTAAAGAAACACCCATGGAGGCATTCATTGAGGCACTCATTGAGGTATTCAGCGAGGAACTCGACACCTTGATCATCAGAAACACCTGAAAGTCTAAATTCGATCGAACGTCGAACTATACAATAGAGCGATTTCATGCCGCTTCTCACTACCGCCCGTTTCCATACTACCGTCGCTGCGCTGCACCAGATGCCGCGCGAGGGGCTGCTCGAAGTCGCCTTCGTCGGACGCTCCAATGCCGGCAAGTCCTCGGCGATCAATGTGCTGTGCAACCGACGCCGCCTGGCCTTCGCCAGCCGCACGCCCGGGCGCACCCAGGCGCTGAACTACTTTGCGGTCGGGCCGGTCGATCAGGCGATCGCCTATCTGGTCGACACACCGGGCTATGGCTATGCCTCGGCACCGCTCGAGACCAAACGCACCTGGGATCAACTCGCCGGCGAGTACCTCAGCAGCCGGCCGCAACTCGCCGGCACCGTGCTGATGGCCGACATACGCCGCAAGCTCACCGATCTCGATCGTCGGCTGCTGGCATGGGTGCCCGATGGCGTACGCCTGGTGGTCACCCTGACCAAATCCGACAAGCTGCCGCGACAACAGGCCCGCCAGGCGCTGCGCGACGTGATCGACGAACTCGAACAACTGCGGCCTGGTGCCGACAACAAGGTCCTGCTCTTTTCAGCTTTGAACCGCTCCGGCAGTGATGATCTGACGGCTGTGGTAGAAAACTGGATCGCTGTCGGACTGCCTTCCTCGCCCAAGGAAACAACAAATGCCTGAATTTCCCCAGATCAACACCGGCTTTCCCACCCAGCGCCCGCGCCGTCTGCGTCGCGACGACTTCAGTCGCCGTATGGTGCGCGAAAACATCGTGACCGCCGATGACCTGATCTATCCCTGCTTCGTGATCGAAGGCCAGGGCATCTCGCAGGCGGTGCCGTCCATGCCCGGCGTCGAGCGGGTTTCAATCGACCGGCTGCTGGCAGTGGCCGAGCAGTGCGTGGCGCTGCGTGTGCCGGTACTGGCGATCTTCCCGGTGATCGAGCCCTCGATCAAGACGCCCGACGGCCGCATCGCCACCGACCCCGATGGTCTGGTGCCCAGAGCGGTCAAGGCGGTCAAGGACCGCTTTCCGCAACTCGGTGTCCTGACTGACGTGGCGCTCGACCCCTACACCTCGCATGGCCAGGACGGCGTGATCGACGACAACGGTTATGTGATCAATGAAGCGACGGTCGAGATCCTGCGCGATCAGGCGCTGGTGCAGGCTGCCGCGGGTGTGGACATCGTCGCGCCGTCCGACATGATGGACGGACGCATCGGGTCGATCCGCCAGGCGCTTGAAGGCGCAGGCCACATTCACACGCGGATCATGGCCTACTCGGCCAAATACGCCTCAGGTTTTTATGGCCCCTTCCGCGATGCAGTGGGCTCGGCCAAGAATCTCGGCAAGTCCGACAAGAAGACTTACCAGATGGATCCGGCCAACAGCGACGAAGCGCTGCGCGAGGTCGCACTCGATCTGCAGGAAGGCGCCGACATGGTTATGGTCAAGCCCGGAATGCCGTACCTCGATATCGTTCGCCGCGTCAAAGACACCTTCGGTGCGCCGACTTTCGTCTATCAGGTCAGCGGCGAATACGCGATGCTCAAGGCGGCCGCTGCCAATGGCTGGCTCGACGAGCGCACCGTGGCGCTGGAATCACTGCTGGCGATGAAGCGTGCCGGCGCCGATGGCGTGCTGACCTACTTCGCGCTCGATGCGGCGCGCTGGCTCAAGGAAGGCTGATTCAAGGAAGGCTGACTCGACGCCGTGAGGATGCGGCGGCTGTCGGGCTGAAAGTGCGTATCGCCGCTCAGGTTGCGAACCGCCTTCGTGTGAGCACCGCCGCGAGATAAAAGCCACCGACCGAATAGGCCAGCAGCACGCCCACATGCCGCAGGACATCGGGCGGCCATTCGCCGAGCACCAGCGGACGCGCAAGCGAGACCGCTGCGGTCAGCGGCAGGACCGCGCTGAAGCCCTGCAGCCAGCCGGGCAGTTGCGCCACCGGAAAGAAGACACCCGACAGAAACGACATCGGCGTCAGCACCAGGGTGAAGTAATACGAGAAAAAATCGTAGCCCTGGGCGAGTGCATTGACGCACAGGCCGAGCGCGGCAAAGGCCAGGCCGGTGAGCAGCACGACCGGCAACACTGCCAGCAGGGTCGGTGCGCGGCTGACGCCGAGCGCCCAGGCCACCAGGATGATCGCCAGCCCCGAGATGCAGCCCTTGATCGCCGCCCAGATCCATTCGGCCGCCAGCACATCATCGAGCAGCAATGGGGCGTTGAGCAGCGACTCCCAGGTCTTCTGGATATGCATTCGCGAGAACGCCGAATAAAGCGACTCGAAACTCGCGGCCATCATGGTGCTCATGCAGATCGAGCCTGCAGCGAGAAACACGATATAGGGCACG
Source organism: Bordetella parapertussis (assembly GCA_945883285.1). Taxonomy (GTDB): domain Bacteria; phylum Pseudomonadota; class Gammaproteobacteria; order Burkholderiales; family Burkholderiaceae_E; genus UBA4615. Next base: position 22,368 of record CAMCXH010000034.1, read on the forward strand.
CCGTCGATTGAATTGAGCAACTGACCGAGTCCATAGCCGAAGGCCACCAGCGTGATCAGCGGATCGGCGACATTGGCGAGCAGACTGGGAATCGCGAGCTTTCGCCAGACCAGAAAATGACGACGCAGCACCGGCAACAGGCGGTGTGTCAGACGCGGCCAGGCATAGCGTCGGGCGGCAGCATCAGGCAGGTTGGCAGCGGTTGGCAGCATGTCGTCAGTCACGCAGTTCGCGTCCGGTGAGCTTCAGAAAGACATCCTCGAGATTGGCAGGTCGATGCAGCACGCGCAGATCGGTGCGCTGATTGAGCGCGGCCAGGGCGGTCTCGGGCTGCTGGCAATAGGCGAAGGTGGTCTCGCCCACCGTCTCGAGCCGGTCGCAGCCGAGCGACGGTGCCTGGGCTGCCCACTGCTCGCGCCCAGGACCATGAACCTCGATGACATGCGGCTCTATCTCGCGGGCGATCAACTCGACCGGCGAGGCCTGCGCGATCGCGCGCCCATGGTCGACGATCAGCAGCCGGTCACACAGGCGCTCGGCTTCGTCCATGAAGTGGGTGGTAAGCACAATGGTCTTGCCCTGCGCCAGCAGGCGTTTGAGGCGCTCCCAGATCAGGTGGCGCGCCTGCGGGTCGAGGCCGGTGGTCGGCTCGTCGAGAAAGAGGACCTGCGGATCATTGATCAGGGCGCGGGCGATCGTGAGGCGACGCTTCATGCCGCCCGAGAGGTCCTGGATACGCGCATTGCGCTTGCTCTGAAGCTGCGCAAACTCAAGCAAGGCTTCGATGCGTGAGCGGGTGAGCGAATCGGGCTGACCAAAATAGCGCCCGAACACCAGCAGGTTCTCGGCCACGGTGAAATCGGGATCGAGCGGGTCGTTCTGCGGCACGACGCCGACCTGTGCCCGGGCCTCACGGCCCCGTGCCGGGATCGCCAGATCGAGCAGGGTGATCGATCCGCCTGCGGGCTCCATCAGGCCGAGTGAGAGCTTGAGGGTTGTGCTCTTGCCGGCGCCGTTGGGGCCGAGCAGTCCGAAGCACTCACCGCGGCGCACAGAAAAGCTGAGTCCGTCGACCGCCTGATGGGTACCGAATCGCTTGACCAGCCCCTCAACCCGCAGCACTGCATCGGTATCGGTCATCTGCACTCACCGTTGCCCTGACGACCCGGGCCCTGACGTCGGTTACCGCCCAAGGCCTTGCGCTGAAACACATACGGCGCCCTGACGGCGCCGCATGCAACAACCCGAACTGCGACGCGGTGATCAGGCCGCGGCGCTGGCCTCGCCGGCCGTGTCTTCGACTTCCGGGCGATCCATCAGTTCGACCAGCGCCATCGGCGCGTTGTCGCCGACGCGAAAGCCGAATTTCAGAATGCGCAGATAGCCGCCGTTACGGTTGGCATACCGAGGTCCGAGCTCATTGAAGACCTTCACGACCATGTCGCGGTCACGAAGACGATCGAAGGCCAGACGACGGTTGGCCAGCGAAGGCTTCTTGCCGAGCGTGATGATCGGCTCGATCACGCGGCGCAATTCCTTGGCCTTGGGCAGCGTGGTCTTGATCATCTCGTGCTTGAGCAGCGAGACGGTCATGTTGCGCAGCATCGCCTCGCGATGGCTGCTGGTACGGTTCAGTTTTCGAAGTCCGAGACGGTGACGCATGATTCTTTCCTTGGTATCGGAGCGGGATCAGGGACGATCAAGGCCCGCAGGCGGCCAGTTCTCGAGACGCATGCCGAGAGTCAGTCCGCGGGAGGCCAGCACTTCCTTGATTTCATTGAGCGACTTGCGACCCAGATTCGGGGTCTTGAGCAACTCGTTCTCGGTGCGCTGGATCAGGTCGCCGATGTAGAAGATGTTCTCGGCTTTGAGGCAATTGGCTGAACGCACGGTCAACTCGAGATCATCGACCGGGCGCAGCAGGATCGGATCGATCTGCGGCGAACGGCCGATGCTGGTGATCAGACCACCGCTGATGCCGCCCATGTCCATCGCCGGCTCTGCGCCCTCAAGGGCTGCGAACACCGACAATTGTTCGACCAGGATACGGGCCGCCTGACGAACCGCTTCTTCCGGTGCGATGACGCCGTTGGTTTCAACATCGATCAGCAGCTTGTCGAGGTCGGTCCGGTTTTCGACCCGGGCGCTCTCGACCGCATAGCTCACGCGGCGAACCGGCGAAAACGATGCATCGAGAACGATCCGGCCGATGGTCTTGCTGTCGGACAGATTGCGCATCGTGCCCGGCAGGTAACCACGGCCACGCTCGACCTTGATCTGAATGTCGAGCTTGCCACCCTGGGTGAGGTTGGCAATGACATGGTCGCCGTTGATGAGCTCGACATCGTGCGGCAGCTCGATATCAGACGCCAGCACCGGGCCGGGGCTTTCCTTGCGCAAGGTGAGGAACACGTCATCACGATTGTGCAGCTTGAATACGATGCCCTTGAGGTTCAAGAGCAGATCGACCACGTCCTCGCGCAGGCCATCGATCGTCGAGTATTCATGCACGACCCCGGTGATCTGAACTTCGGTCGGCGCATAACCGACCATCGACGACAGGAGGACACGCCGCAAGGCATTGCCCAGAGTGTGGCCATAGCCTCGCTCGAACGGCTCCATCACCACGCGGGCGTGGGAGGCACCGAGTTGTTCGACTTCGACAATACGGGGCTTCAACAAGGAAGTCTGCATGGAATAGGGTTCCTGGATTAGCGCGAATACAATTCGACGATCAGGCTTTCGTTCACATCGGCGGCGATGTCGGAACGCTCGGGCACCGATTTGAAGATGCCTTCCATCTTGGTCTTGTCGACCGAGACCCACGACGGGAAGCCGCTTTGCTCGGCAAGACTCAGTGAATCCTGGACGCGGACCTGTTTCTTGGCCTTCTCGCGGATCGTGATCACGTCATTCGGTCGGACCTGGGCCGACGGAATGTTGACGGTAGAACCGTTCATCGAAATGGCCTTGTGGCTGACCAGCTGTCGTGCTTCAGCCCGGGTCGAGGCCAGACCCATGCGATAGACGACGTTGTCGAGCCGGCATTCAAGCAGCGCCAGCAGATTCGCGCCGGTGTTGCCCTTGCGACGTTCAGCCTCAGCGAAATAGCGCCTGAACTGGCGTTCGAG
>CAMCXH010000035.1 GCA_945883285.1 Bordetella parapertussis
CGGTGCCGAAGCCGGCGACGCGCCTTATCAGCCGCCGAGGCCGAAGTTCATCGGTCGGCGCCACTTTCGCAACTACGACCTGGCCGACATCGCGCGTCATATCGACTGGCAGCCCTTTTTTCAGACCTGGGACCTGCATGGCCCCTATCCGGCGATCCTCAACGATGAGGTGGTTGGCGAGTCGGCCCGTCGGGTGTTTTCTGACGGCCAGTCGATGCTCAAGCGGGTCATTGACGGACGCTGGCTCACTGCCAATGCGTCGGTCGCGTTCCTGCCGGCCAACACGGTTGATCACGACGATATCGAGGTCTACACCGATGCCTCGCGCTCGCAGGTGGCTTTCACCTGGCGTGGCCTGCGTCAGCAGACCGAAAAGCGCGAGGGTGTCGACAACAAGTGTCTGGCCGACTTCATTGCGCCGCGACTCATCGGCGGCAAGCCCTCGGGCATCGAGGACTGGATCGGCATCTTCGCGGTGACGACCGGCCTGGGTGCCGAAAAGAAGGAGGCCGAGTTCGCAGCCCTGCTCGATGACTACTCATCGATCATGTTCAAGGCGATTGCCGACCGGCTCGCCGAGGCCTTTGCCGAGTGTCTGCACAAGCGAGTTCGCCTCGACCTGTGGGGCTATGCGGCCGATGAGCAGCTCAGCAACGAAGATCTGATTGGCGAGCGCTATCGCGGCATCCGCCCTGCGCCTGGTTATCCGGCCTGCCCCGAGCACAGCATCAAGCGCGAGATGTTCGAGGTGCTCAAGGCCGACGAGATCGGCATGGCGCTGACCGAGTCGATGTCGATGACGCCGGCGGCCAGCGTTTCGGGCTTTTATTTCTCGCATCCGCAATCGCAATACTTCAATGTCGGCCGTATCGGCGAAGACCAGTTGCGCGATATTGCCCGGCGCTCCGGGCGCAGCGAAGGCGAACTGCGTCGTGCACTTTCCGGGAGCCTGTCTTGAGTTCTGTGGTTCGCATACCCGAGGGCTTCGTCAAGCTCGCGCTTGGTACCAATCCCTTCGTCGACTCGGTGGGGCCGCTCTACGGGCATCGCGAAGAAGGGCTTGCAGGCCGGCTTGTCATGGGCATTCGCATCGAGCCGCGCCATTGCAGTCCTTCGGGATTTGCGCATGGGGGCATGCTGATGACCATGGCCGACATGCTGATCGTGCTGGGCGCCAATGTGCAGACCGGTCTGAACCGGTTCATGACCACCGTGAGCCTGTCGGCCGACTTCATGGCGGCGGTGGGCCAGGATGCCTGGCTCGAAGGTCGGCTCGATATCCTGCGCACCACCCGTACGCTGGTGTTTTGTCAGGGGATCTACCGGGTCGATGGCGAGCCGGTGCTGAGGGTCGACGGCATCGTCAAACCCATCGGTGAAGAAAAGCCCGACGGTTCATCTCGCCGATATTTCGAATAGTGCTCAAAGGGCGCCTGTCTGGCCGCCTGCGTTCATGCATGACGTGAACTGTCTCATGCGGGCGACGCCCGATCGACTCGCTGACACAGCGATCGGCTAGTCTCTGTCTTTCCGGTGTACGTGTCGCGGCAAATCTGACAGGGGCCAAGACCCGGTCTGGTCAGACGCGGCGTGCGCTTCATTCAAAAGGACTCAAAATGAAAAAAAGCATTTTTTCTCTTGGCGCCGCGGCAGTTCTCGCAGTGGTCATCTCCGGCTGCTCGACCGTCGACGCAGCCAACCAGTGGGGCAGCGATGCCTGGATCACCACCAAGCTCAAGACCGAGCAGATGGGCGCGTCCCCGGCGATCTGGAGTGACATCAATGTCGAGACCAAAAACGGCGTGGTGCAGCTGTCAGGCTTTGCCAAGAACCAGGCCGACGTCGCCAAGGCCGTCGAAATCGCCCGCAAGACCGACGGCGTGAAGTCGGTTGTCAACAACGTCATCATCCGGCCCTGATCGACGATCAGATCGGGTTTGATGCGAGCAGGCCTTGCGATCGTTCTAATCGCCAGGCTTGTTTCCTGAAAGGGCGCCGCGGGGCGCCCTTTTTTTGCTCTGGCGCCGCGGGGCGCCCTTGTTTTGCTCTGGCGCCGCGGGGCGCTCAGCCTCAGACGCCCCAGGTCACCGGCTTGCCGGCTGCGCGCGCCGAGCTGAGCAGTTCAATCAGCGGCAATGCACGCTGGGCGAGCGAGATCGCCTCGCCGTCTGGGTCGGAGGTCTCGTCGTCCTTGTCTTGCGAATCAGGCGCCGGCTGTTGCAGCGCAAGTTTCTCGGCCTTGATGGCGGCCTGCAGTGCCTCGATCGCTGGGCCCAGCTGCTCGGGTGTGAAGACACCCTGCGGGCCGGGCGCCCTGCCGATGATGGCCAGCATGCGATCTCCCACCGTGCCGGTCATCACGACCGTCCCGGCGGCTTTCGATTTGAATTCGTAGAGCATGATGTTGTCCTGATCGTGCAAGCCGGCCGAGTCGGTCAAAGCGCTTACAGTACGCGATTCGAGCAGAGTTTGAACATCGGATGTCCACAACGAGGCCCTGCCAATGAATACGCCGATCCATGCTCTGACAAGCCTGACCCTTGCCGCCCTGATGATGTTGCTGACGGCCTGTACCCCTGAGCACGACTGGCGCGAGATTCGTGCCGGCGAAGAGGGCTTCGTCGCGATGATGCCGTCGCGGCCGGCGCGAATGACTCAGCCGGTCGATCTCGACGGTCTGCCTCTGACGATGAGCATGCAGGGTTCGCTGGTGCGTGAGGTCGCCTACACCGTGGCGTCTGCCAGCTTGCCCCCAGATGCCGGCCAAGCCGTGAGCGAGAAGGCGCTGAATGCGATGCGCCGGGCGATGGTGCGCAATATCGAAGGCGAGGAGCGCGCGACGCGTTCGGTCAGTTTGTCGCTGATCGATGGGTCGGGTGCGGTGATCGGCAGTGTCAATGGCGTCGAGGTCGAAGCGGTCGGCCGCATGCGCGGGCAGGAGGCAATCCTGATCGCGCGTTTTGCCGGTGACGATAAGCGGGTCTGGCAGATTGTCGTGCTCGGACCCAAACCCGACCGCGAACAGGCCCTGATGTTTCTCGACTCAGTGCGGCTGATGCGTCGCTGAATGGCGGTCTGTTCGGCCGACTCAGCGCGGCCGACTCAGCGCGGCCGACTCAGCGCGGCCGAAACGCGTTGGCGCCGATCGCCACACCCGCGATCAGCAGGCCGATGCCCACCGCTGCCGTCGGGGCAGGCCAGTCGCCTCGCCAGGCATAACCGTAGGCCAGGGCCGCCAGCGTTTCGAAGACGATCAGTTGGCCGGTCAGCGATGTCGGCAGCAGGCGTGAAGCCTGATTCCACAGTCGTGTCCCCAGCCATGACGAAACCAGCCCGAGCACCGTCATCAACAGCAGGAAGTGCATCGCTTGCGGACCCAGCGGAAAGTCGAATCGCGTCTGCGAAGCGCCGGTTGAAGACGGGGTGATGGTCTCGACCGCCAGCGCCAGGCCCCAGGCGATCAGCGCCAGCGGCAGGGTGGTCAGACCCTGTGCGGTCGCCCAGGTCGATGAACTCACCGCAGGATTGCGCTGCATCCAGCGGGCATTGCTGATCGGATACCAGGTCCAGCAGACGACGGCCACCAGCGCCAGCATTGCGCCGAGGGCCTGTCGCGACAGTGCCGACTCATGGCCCTGTCTGATCGGTTCACCGATACCGTTCAGCGCGGCGATCTCGGCATGGTTCACCAGCAGAATGCCTGCCAGGATGATCGCGAGCGACGGAGCCAGCCGTCGCCATGGCAGCGCGCGGTCAGACAGGTTTGACACCACCGCAATCACGACTGGCAGTGTGCCGATCAGCATGGTCGGCATCGGCACGCCAGCGGTCTGGATGGCTGCGGCCAGAAAGACGTAATAGACCAGGTTGCCGATCAGCGAGAGCCAGCCGGCCTTGATCCAGTCGGCGCGCGACAGTTGCTGAAGTGCATGCCGGGCATGCCAGGCCATGGCAAGGGCCACCAGCCCGAAGGCCAGGTAGCGTCCGGCCGACAGCACCAGCGGCGGATAGCCCGGCAGCATGACCGGCGCCACGAAGACCAGGCCCCACGCCAGACCTGCGCCGATCGCGCAGGCCAGCCCCAGCCATTGGCCTTGCCGGGCGCCTGCGTCGGTCAACGGATGAAGTTCAGCACCCGATCGGGCTGCGGGAACGGCTCGTGGGCATAAAGGCCATTGGCCAGATTGTGCGGATGCTTTGCGGCTTCCAGAAAATCGAGGACCGGTGACAGGCAGGCATCGACCTTCTCAGCGTCCTTTTCCCACTCATCGCGGGTCCGTTTGGCAAATTGCTGCGCAAAGAGCGCAATGGTGGCGGGCCAGGTCGAGCGGTCGTTCTGGCTGGCCGGGTCGATCTTCCCTTCCAGGCCGGTGACCTTCAGCAATTCGCGGTAAAACTTTGGCTCGATCGCGCCCACCGCCACGAAGCGGCCATCGGACGTGGGGTAGACCCGGTAATAGGGTGTCGCACCATCGAGCATGTTGTCGGCGCGATTGACGCTCCAGCGGCCGGCGGCGATCAGGCCGAAAAAGAGCGGCGAGAGGCCGACCGATCCGGCGAGGATGCTCGAGACCACCGCGCCGCCTCGACCGTCAACCGAGCGGCGAACGAGTTGAGCCAGGACACCGACTGCCAGATGCATGGCGCCGCCACCGTAGTCGCCGACCACATTGAGCGGTGCGACCGGGGTCTCTTTGGTGCCGATGGCATTGAGCAGCCCGGCCATTGCGAGGTAGTTGATGTCGTGGCCGGCCCGCTCGGTCAGTGCGCCGGCATTGCCCCAACCCGACAGACGACCGATCACCAGACGTGGGTTGCGCGCCAGCAGGTCGGCCGGGGCCATGCCCAGACGCTCGAGCACGCCTGGGCGAAAGCCCTCGAGCAGCACGTCGGCCTTGTCGATGAGCGCAAGTGCTTCGGTCAGCCCTTCGGGACGTTTGAGATCGATGGCAAGCGGCGTCTTGCCGTAGTTGCTGAGGTCAAACCGAGGATCGGTCGCCACGCCCAGGCCGGGGTCGGCCGGCGGCGAAATCCGCGAGACGCTCGCGCCCAGGCTGCGCAGCAACTGGCCGGCGAAAGGCACCGGGCCGATGGCGTGGAGTTCGATGATCCGGATGCCCTCGAGGGGGCCTGCGTCGACTGGCTTGGAGTGTGTTGGGGACATGTCTCGGGGACGGCCCGCGGGCCTGTCTGGTTATGTGGGGAAAACTGATTCTAGCCCGCGCTGGGCACGAACCCGGCGCAGAGGCTCAGGTTCAGGTCGACGGGCGGGACTGCGCCAGGGCATCGAGCAGTACTGGGGCTCCTTGAGCGCCGGATACAGCGATTTTCTCGTTGAAGATGAAAAAGGGCACGCCGCCGATACCGGATTGGCGCGTGCGCAGATCCATCTCGGCGATTTCGGCTGCGGCGGTTTGCCCTTCGAGCATCTCGAGCGATGCGTCGGCATCGAAACCAGCTTCGCCAGCCACGTCGGCCAGCACCTTTCGATCTCCGATGAATCGGCCTTCGACGAAATAGGCTTTGAAGAGTGCCTCGACCAGCGGCTCGACATCGCGCCCACTGGCCTGTGCCCAGGCGATCAGGCGATGGGCATCGAGGGTATTGGGTTGACGTTCGATGCGATCGAAGTCGAGCGCCAGCCCCGCTTCGCGTCCGGCAGCCCGCACCCGGTCATAGATGGCGGAGGCGCGCTCGGCACCGCCGAACTTTTCTTCGAGATAGCCGCGGCGATCGACCCCTGCGGCCGGCAGATCAGGGTTGAGCTGGAAGGGGTGCCAGCGAACCAGCGGGCGTTCGTTGGCTGGCAGCTTGTCAAGTGCGGCTTCGAGGTGCCGCTTGCCGATGTAGCACCAGGGGCAGACGACATCGGAGATGACATCGATGGTTTCAGGTTCGGACATGGGGGCCTCCATGGGCTCATTTTACGCCGGCAAGCCGGCGATAGCCGATGGCCTCGGCCACATGCCGGGCCACGATGTGCTCTGACTGCGCCAGATCGGCGATGGTTCGGGCGAGCCGGAGTAGCCGTGGCAGCGCTCGTGCACTGAGTCCGAGTCGCTCGATGGCGGCCGACAGCAGCGAGCTGCCGGCATCGTCGACCCGACAATGACGTTCGGTTTCGGCGGCGCTCAGGCCGGCATTGGGGGCGCCCTGGCGTGTCAGGGCGCGGTCCCGGGCAGCAGCGACCCGCTCACGCACCGGCGCGCTCGCCTCCCCCGCAGCGCTTGCCAACAGATCACTCTGAGACACAGGCGGAACATCGACATGCATGTCGATACGATCGAGCAGCGGCCCGGACAGGCGATGGCGATAACGCGAGATCTCATCGGGCTGGCAACGGCAGCGCCCCTTCGGATCGCCGAAATAGCCGCAGGGGCAGGGGTTCATGGCGGCAATCAGCTGGAAGGCGGCCGGAAACTCAGCCTGCCGCGCAGCCCGCGAAATCGAGACCCGACCGCTTTCGAGGGGCTCACGCAAGGTCTCGAGCACATCGCGTCGGAATTCGCCGAGCTCGTCCAGGAACAGAACGCCGCAATGGGCGAGTGATGCTTCGCCCGGGCGCGGCATCGAGCCGCCGCCCACCAGGGCTGCACCCGAAACAGTGTGATGGGGCGACCGGAAGGGGCGCACGCCCCAGTCGCCCGCCCGAAAGCCGACGCCCGACAGGGACAGAATCGCTGCCGACTCGAGTGCCTCCAGGTCGGTCATCGGTGGCAGCAGGCCCGGCAGACGCTGCGCAAGCATGGTCTTGCCGGTGCCGGGCGGCCCGATAAGCAGCAGACTGTGGCCGCCTGCAGCCGCGATTTCGAGTGCCCGCCTGGCGCCGGCCTGCCCCCGCACTTGCGCGAGATCTGGCGCGGTGTGCGGGCGCAGCGGCGATGGCGCGGGTCCGGGTGCGGCGGGAGAAGGCAGGGCTACGCCCTCGACCAGCGCTTGCCACACTTCACGCAGCGAACTTGCGGCGCGAGTGCCGGGGTAGCCTGCCACCGCGGCCTCGGCCGCACTGGCGGCCGGCAAGACCAGCAGTCGTGAGGCGGGGTCGCGGCGCACGGCCAGCGCCAGCACGAGCGCCCCACGAATCGGGCGCAGTTCGCCGGTGAGCGAAAGCTCTCCCATCAGTTCGACTCGCTCGAGCACCTCAGGCGCGATGCCTGCGCTGGCGCTCAGGATGCCGATGGCGATCGGAAGATCGAATCGCCCCGATCCTTTCGGCAAATCGGCCGGTGCAAGATTGACCGTGATTCGCCGGTTGGGAAATTCAAAGCCCTCCTGCAGCAATGCCGCGCGCACCCGTTCACGGCTTTCGCGAACTTCGGTGTCGGGCAAGCCGACGATGTGAAAGGCAGGCAGACCGTTGGCGAGGTGCACCTCAACCGAAACCGACGGTGCCTCGACACCGACCAGACCGCGGCTGCGAACGACCGCCAGCGACATGGCTGCCCGGGGCGAGGAAGGGTTGAGTGGCGCAGACGAGGCTGTGAAGGCGTCTGATCAATGCCCTGGTGTTGACGGATCGGCCGGCGGCGTCTCGAGGCGCGCCTCGAGCAGATCGAGGCGATGACGCAGACGCTCGACGAGCGCGACCTGGATCTCGAACTCCTCGCGAGTGACCAGATCCATTTTCTGGAAACCCTGCGCGAGCATGGCCTTGAGGTTGCGCTCGATATCGGCGGCCGGACTCGCTTTGAGGAGTTCGGCAATGCGTTGCTGGAAATCGTGAAGGAAGGCCTGCTTGTCCATGTGTCGCCCCGTTAAGTGCAACGACTCTAGCACGCACGAATCGGCTGGCACCGGGTCGTGGCTAGGCCTGAAGACCTAAGCGATTCGTCGGATGATGCACCCGAACTCGGACGGCATGCTCTCGATGCGTCCCGCTTCACGCCAGAGTGGCGCGCATCAATGGTGCAAAAACCGCGCAAGGTGGCAAAAACGATCGAGATTGGTGCAGAAAAGAGATGGCACACAGTTTGCAATGGAGTCTTCACTCGCAATCGACAAGTCGGATGCGACGCTTATTTGCCAAGGCGTCTGTCAGTTCGGGTCGCCTGCCCGATTACCCGTTTAGTGAAAGCCCTGTTCATTTTTTATCTCGGAGAACTCATGAAAAAGTCGCTGCTTGCTCTGGCCGTTCTGGCTGCTCTCACCCCGCTTCATTCGAATGCCCAAACCGCTGCAGCGACTGCCGCTGAGCCGGCAAGCCCGCTTTCCGGCAACCTCGCGGTCGTCTCCGACTACCGGTTCCGCGGCATCTCGCAAAGCTACAGGCTGCCTGCGGTCCAGGGCGGCATCGACTACGCTCATTCGAGCGGCTTTTATCTGGGCAACTGGAACTCAAGTGTCTCGGGCAATCAGTACCCCAACGGCGCCAGCCTCGAAATGGACTTCTACGGCGGCTTCAAGATTCCGTTGGCCGATGCGGTCACGCTCGATCTCGGCGCGATCTACTACTACTACCCTGGCTCCTACTACAACGTTGCCAGCGGCGGAAAGCCGACCTTCAACAACTTCGAGGTTTATGTTGGCAGCAGTTTCGGCCCGCTGACCGCCAAGGCGTATTTCACGGTCTCCGACTACTTCGGCGTCAACAGCACCACCGGCTACGCGCCCAACGGCGGCTCGAAGGGCTCCTATTACCTCGACCTCGGCTACTCCACCGAGATCGCCGCCAAGACCAGTCTGGTGGCCCATGTCGGCTACCAGAACGTCAAGAGCTACTCCAACTACAACTATGTCGACTACAAGCTCGGCGTGACTTACGACTACACCGGCTGGATCCTGGGTCTGGCATGGGTCGGGACCAACGCCAAGAAAGACTACTGGACCTTCTTTGAAGGTTCGGGCGCCTCCAAGTTCGTCGGCAACAACGCTGCAGTCTTCTCCATCAGCAAGGCCTTCTGATCCGGCCGCGGGGCGTGATGCCCCGCTCTCAAAGCAAGCAGGGAGCATTCATGAAACTGATTACCGCCATCATCAAGCCGTTCAAGCTCGACGAGGTCCGCGAGGCGCTGTCGGCAATCGGCGTGCAGGGCATCACCGTGACCGAGGTCAAAGGCTTCGGCCGCCAGAAAGGGCATACCGAACTCTATCGGGGTGCCGAGTATGTCGTCGATTTTCTGCCGAAGGTCAAGATTGAAGCGGCTGTTGCGGCTGACCTGGTCGAGCGTGCCATCGAGGCGATCGAGGCCGCTGCCCGCACTGGAAAAATCGGCGACGGCAAGATCTTTGTGTACGACCTGGAGCAGGTCGTCAGGATCCGGACCGGCGAGACCGGCGCGGATGCGCTCTGAACCCTGATTACGAAAACTGAGGATTCCAACATGAACCGCTTTGCACGATCGCTCGCGCTGATGGCAGCGCTGGGCCTCGCGCCATGGACCGGCGCTCTTGCCGACACCGGCGCTCCCGCGACAAAGGTCGCCCCTGTGCTCCTCGCTCAGGCGGCCACGACCGAGGCCAGGAAGGACGAAGCCCCGGCCGAGGCCAGGAAGGAAGAGGCGGCACCCGCTGCGGCCGCTGCCACCGACGCCAAGAAAGAAGAGGCCGCACCGGCAGACGCACCGGCCGCCGCTGCCGCACCGCCCGTGCCCAACAAGGGCGATACCGCCTGGATGATCGTGGCCACCGTCCTGGTGATCATGATGACCATTCCGGGTCTGGCGCTTTTCTACGGCGGTCTGGTCCGCACGAAGAACTTTCTGTCGATCCTGATGCAGGTCACGATGGTCTTTTCGGTCGTCACCGTGCTCTGGGTCATCTACGGCTATACCCTCACCTTCGGGGGTGCGGGCACTTTCTTCGGCAGCTTCGACAAGTTGTTTCTGAAGGGCGTCACGCCTGACTCGGTGGCAGCGACCTTCAGCAAGGGCGTTTATATTCCCGAGTACATTTTCATTGCTTTCCAGTGCACCTTCGCGGCCATCACGCCGGCGCTGATCGTCGGTGCCTTCGCCGAGCGCATCAAGTTCTCGGCCGTACTTCTGTTCTGCGTGCTGTGGTTCACCTTCTCGTACATTCCGATCGCCCACATGGTCTGGTACTGGGATGGTCCGGATGCAATCACCGATGCCAAGACGCTTGAAGCGGTGACGGCCGGCGCAGGCTTCCTGTGGGCCAAGGGCGCGCTCGACTTTGCTGGTGGCACGGTGGTGCATATCAACGCCGGCATCGCTGGCCTGGTGGGTGCCTACATGCTTGGCAAACGTGTCGGATTGGGCCGCGAAAGCATGGCGCCTCATTCGCTCGCCTTCACCATGGTCGGTGCGGCGCTGCTGTGGGTCGGCTGGTTCGGCTTTAACGTCGGTTCCAACCTCGAAGCCAATGGCGTGGCCGCTCTGGCCTTTGTCAACACCTTCGTCGCCACCGCCGCAGCCACCGTGGCCTGGTCGTTTGCAGAGTGGATGAGCAAAGGCAAGCCTTCGGGTCTTGGCGCTGCCTCGGGTGCGGTTGCCGGTCTGGTGGCCATCACGCCGGCGTGCGGCTTTGTCGGCCCGATGGGTGCAATTGTCATCGGTCTGGCGGCTGGCTTCGTCTGCCTGTGGGGTGTCAATGGCCTGAAGCGTCTGCTGGGCGCCGATGACTCGCTCGATGTGTTCGGCGTGCATGGCGTTGGTGGCATCCTGGGTGCGCTGCTCACCGGTGTGTTCGCTGCACCGTCGCTCGGCGGCACCGGCATCTATGACTATGTTGCCAATGCCGCAGGTGCGGAGTATTCGATCGGCAGCCAGGTCTGGATCCAGTTGCAGGCCGTGCTGACCACCCTGGTGTGGTCGGGTGTCGTGTCCTTCATCGCCTTCAAGATTGTCGACATGATCGTCGGTCTGCGTGTGGCCGAAGATGAAGAGCGCGAAGGCCTCGACATCAGCTCGCACGGCGAGACCGCCTACCACTCCTGAGCTGCCTCTCCTCCTGCGTCTCCTGAGAGCTCAGGGCTCACACCGCGTCAGGTTCGCCTGGCGCGGTTTTTTTCATCAGGAGTCCACGCGGGCTCTGCGATAATTCGGGATGATTTCCGAACGCCACTACACTCTGACCATCGATTGCCCCGACCGCGTGGGCATCGTTGCCGACGTCTCCCGCTTCATTGCAGAGCGCGGCGGCTGGATCCTCGAAGCCAACCACCACGCAGACCGAGACACGCAGCGCTTTTTCATGCGCAATGCGATCCTCGCCGACTCATTACCCGCAGGCATCGACGATTTTTCGACCGCATTCGCGCCGCTCGCCCACAAGCTCGACATGCGCTGGCGATTGTCCGATTCAGCCAGACCGCGTCGGGTCGCGCTGCTGGCAAGCCGTCTCGACCACTGCCTGGTCGATCTGCTCTACCGCTGGCGCGCTGGCGAGTTGCGCTGCGATATCCCGTGCGTGATTTCAAATCACGAAGATCTGCGCGGTGATGTCGAAGTTCATCGCGTGCCCTTTCACTTCGTGCCGGTCTCGCCCGACGACAAGGCCGGGGCTTTCGATCGCATGGTCGGGCTGCTCGAGGACAATCAGGTCGACACGATCGTGCTCGCCCGTTACATGCAGATCCTGCCGCCCGATCTTTGCGCTCGCTACCCCGGGCGAATCATCAATATCCACCACAGCTTCCTGCCGTCATTTGTCGGTGCCAAGCCCTATCACCGCGCTTTCGAGCGGGGCGTCAAGCTGATCGGCGCCACCAGTCACTATGTCACCGCAGATCTCGATGAGGGGCCGATCATCGAGCAGGACGTGGTCAGGGTCGAACATAACGATACGGTTGACGACCTCATCCGTTATGGCCGCGACGTCGAAAGGGCCGTGCTGGCGCGAGCGCTGCGCTATCACCTCGAAGACCGCGTGATGCTCAACGGCAGTCGCACAGTGGTGTTTCGCTGACCCGCGAAGCGCCCGGGCCGGTCAGCCAATCGGGCGCCCCGGCGCTACAATGGGCCCCCGCAAGAAGGCAGCCCCATCCGATGGTTCCTCATTTCATCACCTCATTGACTGGCCCGCTGCTCGAGCTCGAACGCAAGTTTCTCGACGCGACCCCCCGCATCGAACGGTGGTTTCGCCTCCAGTGGCAGGAGCACACGCCACCGTTTTATGGCTCGGTCGATCTTCGCAATGCCGGGTTCAAGCTGGCACCGGTCGATACCAATCTCTACCCGGGCGGCTTCAATAACCTGTCGGCCGAAGCGCTGCCGCTGGCTGTCCAGGCGGCGATGTCGGCGATCGAAAAGTACTGCCCCGACGCGAGTAATCTGCTGCTGATCCCAGAGAACCACACCCGCAACACCTTCTACCTGCAGAATGTTCTTCGCATTCAGGCCCTGCTGCGTCAGACCGGCCTGACCGTTAGGCTGGGGTCGCTCAATCCTGAGGTGCTCGAGCCGACGCGACTGGAGCTGCCCGATGGCCAGTCGCTCACGGTCGAGCCGCTGGTGCGCCGCGATGGCCGGGTCGGCCTGAAAGATTTCGACCCCTGTGCCATCCTGCTCAACAACGACCTGTCGGCGGGCATACCCGAGGTGCTCGGCGGGCTGCAAGGTCAGATCCTTTTGCCGCCCTTGCATGCCGGGTGGGCGGTGCGGCGCAAGACCAAGCATTTTGCGGCCTACGATGAAGTCGCGCGCGACTTCGCTGCCATGCTTGAGGTCGACCCGTGGCTGGTCAATCCTTATTTTTCCGGCAGCTCGGGTCTCGATTTTCATGCCCGGGAGGGTGAGGCGCAACTGGCCGAGCAGGTCGATATCACCCTGCAGCGCATCCGCGCGAAGTACAAGGAATATCAGATCGATTCGACGCCCTTCGTGATCGTCAAGGCGGATGCCGGCACCTATGGCATGGGCGTCATGACGGTCAAGGACGCCTCCGAAGTCCAGAACCTCAATCGCCGCCAGCGCAACAAGATGGCGGTGGTCAAAGAGGGCCTCGAGGTCAGCGAGGTCATCATCCAGGAAGGCGTGCCCACGATCGAGACGGTCGAAGATGGTGTTGCCGAGCCGGTGGTCTATATGGTCGACCGGTATGTCGTGGGTGGCTTTTATCGAGTCAATGCCCAGCGCGGCCGCGATGAAAACCTCAATGCGCCGGGAGCCCACTTCGTGCCGCTGCCTTTCGCTGCACCCTGCAACCAGCCCGATGCCGGTGCGACCGTCGATTGCCCGCCCAACCGCTTCTATGCCTATGGCGTGGTCGCCCGGTTGGCGCTACTTGCGGCCTCGCTCGAACTCGAACAGACCGATCCGAATCAAGACCGCACCGGCTGAAGGGCGACGCGGTTTTACTCAACACGGCAGCCCACCCCATGCGAATTCTCATCGTCCTTGACCCGCTCGAGTCGATCAAGACCTACAAGGACTCGACCTACGCGATCATGATGGCGGCGGTGGCCCGTGGTCATTCGATCGAGGTGTGTGAAGTCCCCCAACTCTGGCTGGCTGACGGTCATGTCTGGGCCCAAGCCTGCACCCTCACGCTCACCGGGCCGCAGCTCGGCGACCCTGGCCACGATCCGCACGACTGGTATCGCTGCGCCGAAGCCGTCATCTCGCGCCTGAGTGATTTCGATGCGGTCCTGATGCGCAAGGATCCGCCCTTCGACCAGGAATACGTCTACGCCACCTGGCTGCTTGAGCATGGCACACGCGAAGGCGCGAAGGTCTTCAACGACCCCAGGGCGATCCGCGACCATGGTGAGAAGTATTCGATCGCCGAGTTTGCGCAATTCACTGCGCCCACGATCGTGACCCGTGATCCGGGCAAGCTGCGTGCCTTTGCCGAGCACCATGGCGAGGCGGTTTTCAAGCTGCTCGACGGCATGGGCGGTGCGTCGATTTTCCGGGCGCGCAGCGATGACCCGAATCTGTCGGTGATCATCGAGACGCTCAATCTGTTCGGTGCCCGCAGTGTGATGGCCCAGCGCTATCTGCCTGCCATCGCCGAGGGTGACAAGCGGGTTCTGCTGATTGGCGGCCAGGTCGTGCCTTTTGCACTGGCGCGGGTGCCCAAGGCCGGCGAGGCTCGAGGCAATCTGGCGGCCGGCGGGACCGGCCGGGCGCAGCCGCTGTCGGCGCGCGACCGCGAGATCGCCGAGTGGCTGGCGCCGCGCCTGTGGGCGCGAGGCCTGTTTCTGGTCGGGCTCGATGTCATCGGCGACAGCCTCACCGAAATCAACGTCACCAGTCCGACCTGCTTTCGCGAGATCGCCGACCAGGCCGGTTTCGATGTCGCCGCACTGTTCGTCGAGTCCCTCGAGCGCGAGGCGGTGCGCACCGCATGATCGGCATCCTGCTCATCTCGCATGAGCCGCTGGGCACTGCGCTGCTGCATTGCACCCGGCACATCTTCGGGCGTCTGCCATCGCAGCTGGCCGCGCTCGACGTTATTCCCGATGAAGACCCCGAGGTGGCACTGGGCGCCGCGCGCGAGCTGCTCAAGCGCATCAATGACGGTACTGGTGCGATCGTGCTGACCGATCTCTATGGCGCGACACCCGCCCGCATTGCTGCGTGCCTGGCCGAGCCCAATCGCATCACCGTCATTGCCGGTGTCAATCTGCCGCTGCTGGTCAAGGCCCTCACCCATCGGCGCGGGCCGCTCGAAGAAGTCACCGACAAGCTGCTCGATGGCGTTCGCGAGTCGATCCGCACGATGCATGCCCATGACCCAGACGAGGACTCGAGATGAAAAAGGCGACGGTGGTGGTGGTGAACAGGCTGGGCCTGCATGCCCGGCCCTCCGCTGCGCTCAGCCAGTTGGCGAGCCGCTTCAAGTCCGAGGTCTGGTTGAGCAAGGGCAGCCGTCGTGTCAATGCCAAGAGCATCATGGGCGTCATGATGCTGGCCGCGGCGCGCGGGGCAAACCTGGTCATCGATGTCGACGGGCCGGACGAGGGTGCCGCGCTCGCGGCGCTCATCGAACTGGTCGGCTCGGGCTTCGGCGAGGGCGTGAGCCCGGCCGATCCGCCCGAACACTGAGACCGACGGCGCACGCACGATGTTCAGCCTTCACGGTACCGGCATCGGCGGCGGCATCGTCGTCGGTCGTGCCGTGGTGCTCGAGTCTCGGCTGATCGATGTGCCGCGCTATCGCATCACGCCCGAGCAGCGTCCCGCCGAACTCGGCCGGCTCGACCGCGCGATCGACGCCGTGCGTCTGGAGCTTGCCGATCTTGGCGAGCAGCTGCCCGCCGATGCGCCGCCCGAGGCCCAGGCCCTGCTGCAGATCCACGCAATGATGCTCGACGATCCGTCGCTGGTCGAGCAGACGCGACTGGCGGTCGAGTTGCATGGCCAGAATGCCGAGTGGGCGTTTTTTGCGCAGGTCGAACACCTGGCTGCGCAATTCGAACAGTTCGAGGATGCCTATCTGCGCGAGCGCGGTCGTGACCTGACGCAGGTCGCCGATCGGGTGCTCAAGGCGCTGTCCGGATCCGGGCGTCGCTTGCCCGAGCGGCCCAAGCCCGGCGACGTGCCGCTGGTCTTCATCGCCCATGATGTTGCGCCGGCCGACATGCTGCATCTGAAGCAGGCTGGCGGCTTTGCGCTCGACCTCGGCGGCACCGCCTCCCACACCGCGATTCTGGCGCGCAGCATGAACGTGCCGGCGGTGGTGGGTCTGAACACCGGCAGTCTGCTGGTGCGTGACGATGACTGGGTGGTGCTCGACGGTGACGCGGGCGTGCTGATGGTTGCGCCTGACGAGACTGTGCTCGAGGAATATCGGCACCGCATGATGAAGGGCCTGCTCGAGCGCAAGCAACTCGAGCGGCTGGTGCATGTGCCCACGGCGACCGTCGACCGCGTCGCGATCGAGCTGCATGCCAACATCGAGCTGCCGGCCGAGGCCGAGCAGGCGATGGAGTCGGGTGCCGATGGTATCGGTCTGTTTCGTACCGAATTCATGTTCATGAATCGCGACGAGCGACCGGGCGAAGACGAGCAATACGAAGCCTATGCCGCCGCGGTCATCGCGATGCGGGGCCGCCCGGTCACGATCCGGACCATCGACATCGGTGCCGACAAGCCCATGCGCGGCGATGACGAGGGGCATGATCCGGCTGCCAACCCGGCGCTCGGCCAGCGGGCAATCCGTTACAGCCTCGCCGAGCCCGATATGTTTCTGGAGCAGTTGCGTGCGATTCATCGCGCGGCCGAACACGGGCCGGTACGCCTGCTGATACCGATGCTCGTCCATGGTCATGAGGTCGAGCAGTCATTGCGGCTGATCGCCCAGGCGCGTGAGCAGGTGTCGTTACGCACCCGGCGATCAGGGCCCGAGGTGCCGGTGGGCGGCATGATTGAAGTGCCGGCGGCAGCGCTCACCGCCGGAATGTTTGCGCGACGTCTCGATTTTCTGTCGATTGGCACCAATGACCTGATCCAGTACACCCTGGCGATCGACCGCACCGACCATGCGGTCGCGTCACTCTATGACCCCTTTCATCCGGCGGTGCTGCAACTGGTGTCGCAAACCATCCGTGCGGCCGTACGGGCCGGCAAGCCTGTTTCGGTGTGCGGCGAGATGGCCGGCGATCTCGAGGCCACCCGCCTGCTGATCGGCATGGGATTGCGGTCTTTCTCGATGCACCCGGCCAGCCTGTTGCGAGTCAAGCGAGAGATTCTGCGCTGCGATGCGGCCCGCCTTCGCCCGCGTGTTTCGCGGCTGCTGGGGTCGGATGATCCGGTCAAGGTCCAGGCCGGGCTCAAGCGCCTGCGCGAAAACTGAGCCGCTCATGGCTGCCGTGCGGCTGCCCGTGCAGCGGCGGTGCAGCGGCGGTGCAGCGGCGGTGCACAAGTGGGCTGCGTTGACACCCCGCGGCCTCCCCGCTATGGTGAGCCCCGCGCCGATTTGTGACCAGCTTGCGGGCGCGTAAAAAATGCGGCTAAAGCGGTGCACAGGAAATACAAGCCTCCTGTGCCCGGGCGCCGCGGCAAGCCGGTCGCTTCAGTGCCCGAAGACCGTCGCGGCGCCTCATTTCCACGGATTGACCTGATGACCGATTCGGTCGGGGTGACCACCCCGCAACGTCTGCGTTTCGATGCGCCGCTCGCGCTGTCCAGCGGCGCCTCGATCGATCGGTACGAACTGGTCTACGAGACCTACGGTCGCTTGAACCCTTCGCGCTCGAACGCGGTGCTGGTCTGTCATGCGCTCAATGCCTCGCATCATGTGGCCGGCGTCAGTGCGAGCGACGCCAAGGACATCGGCTGGTGGGACAACATGGTCGGCCCGGGCAAGCCGGTTGATACCGACCGCTTTTTCGTGATCGGCGTGAACAACCTCGGCTCGTGTTTCGGCTCGACCGGACCGATGTCGCCGAACCCGGCCACAGGCAAACCCTATGGCCCCGATTTTCCGGTCGTGACGGTCGAGGACTGGGTCAATGCCCAGGCACGACTCGCCGATGCGCTGGGCATCGAACGATTTGCCGCGGTAATCGGCGGCTCGCTCGGCGGCATGCAGGCGCTCGCCTGGAGCACGCTTTATCCGGATCGCCTGTCGCATTGCGTAGCGATTGCGACCGCGCCTCGCCTGTCTGCGCAAAACATTGCCTTCAACGAAGTGGCGCGGCGAGCGATCGTGACCGACCCCGACTTTCACGGCGGACGCTTCTACGACTTTGATACCGTGCCGGCGCGCGGCCTGCAGGTGGCGCGCATGATCGGGCACATCACCTACCTGTCGGACGACACCATGGCCGAGCGCTTCGGGCGCACGCTCAGGCGCCAGGCGCAGGACGTCTCGCCTGGCAACGATTACCAGTTCACCTTCGATGTCGAGTTCGAGATCGAGTCTTACCTGCGCTATCAGGGCGAGAAGTTCTCACGCTACTTCGACGCCAACACCTATCTGCTGATCACCCGCGCGCTGGACTATTTCGACCCGGCGCGCGAACACGGCGGCGACCTGACCGCGGCGCTGTCGCCGGCGCGTTGCGACTTTCTGCTGGCGTCTTTCAGCACCGACTGGCGATTTGCACCCGAGCGCAGTCGCGAGATCGTGGCCGCATTGCTGGCCAATCGCCGGCGGGTGACCTACGCCGAGATCGATGCGCCGCACGGACACGACGCCTTCCTGCTCGACGATTCGCGGTATCTCGCGCTGATGCGGGCCTATTTCGACCGGATCGCCACCGGGCTTGCGACATGAATCTGACCCAGCGTGCCCTCGATCGCAACGGTCTGAGGCCGGACCTCGCCGAAATTGCCGACTGGATCGCGCCCGGCTCGCGTGTGCTCGATCTGGGTTGCGGTGATGGCGCGCTGCTCGATCATCTGCAACACGCCAAGGGCTGCAGCGGCTATGGCGTCGAGATCGACGATGCCCAGGTGCTGGCCTGCGCGCATCGGGGAGTCGATGTGATCCAGCAGAACATCGAGGCCGGTCTCGACATGTTTGCCGGGAGCCGTTTCGACGTGGTGGTGCTGTCGATGGCGATTCAGGCGACCCAGCATACCGAGCGCGTCCTGCGCGAAATGAGTCAGGTCGGGCTAGAAGGCATCGTGTCGTTTCCGAATTTCGGTCACTGGACCCATCCGGTGTCGATCCTGCGCGGACGCATGCCGATCTCGCGCGAGATGCCCTACCAGTGGTACGACACACCCAACCTGCATCTGAGCACGCTGCTCGACTTCGAGGACCTGCTCGACAAGCTCGGGCTGGTCGTGACTCGCCGTGGCTATATGGCCAACGGACAGTCGATCCAGGTTCTGCCCGGCTTGCGCTGTACGCAGGCTATCTATCGATTCCGCATCCGCTGAGGTTTCGCTTTCCCATGCCCGATTCCCGAGACATTCCCGCGACCAAGCGCTTTGCCTGGATCCTTGGCCTGGCCGGCCTCTTGCCCTTCGTAGCGCAGGCGCTCTTCTCATGGCTGTCGCCGCCGGTCGAGTTGCTCGGGGTGCTGCGTTCGCAGGCTCACTACGCCGCTGCGATCCTGACCTTTCTCGGCGCGATTCATTGGGGCGTGACCCTTGCCTCGCCTGCGATCGTCGACACGCCTGCGGCAACCCGACTGGTCTGGGGCGTGACCCCGGCGCTCTATTGCTGGATCGTGACCCTCTATCCGACCGATATCGCGCTGCCGATGCTGTTTTTCGGGCTGCTGGCGGCGCTGATCGTCGACCTGGTGCTCTATCGCGGCACCTCGGTGCCGCGCTGGTTTCTGACCCTTCGCCTCGTGCTGAGCACCGGCGCGCTGGCCAGCACGGGCGCAAGCTGGATCGCGATGGCGGTGAGGCTGTCGGGCGCGAAATAGCCACGCTCCAGCGCCTGGCCCTGCCAGCGCGCGATCCTGCCCGGATCAGCCGAGCCGCTGCTTCAGTCGCTCGTGAAGCGCCGGCGAGGCCAGCGAGTCGAGATAGCGCGTCTCGATCGGTGCCACCGCCGCGCGCGCTGCGCCAAGCTCGGCCAGACTGCGCTTCATCGCGGCGAGCGCCAGGGGTTCGGTGGCGACCAGATCGGCCACTGTCCGGTCGACGGCTGCAGCGAGGGTCTCGGGTTCAACCCGCTCGGTGAGAAAACCGATGCGCAGCATCTCGTCCGAATCGATGGTGCTGGCGGTCAGAAAGAGCCGGTTCGCGGCGGTCAGGCCGAGCCGCTCGACATAGCGGCGCATGCCGCCCGGGTAATAGTGCAGCCCGAACTTGGCCGCGGGCATGAACATTCGCCCGCCGGTCACGCCGATGCGCAGATCGCAGCACAGGGCAAGGTCGGTCGCCCCGCCATAGACGCCGCCATGAATCGCCGCGATCGTGGGCAGTGGCAGGGTCTCGAGGCGATCAAGGAAGGCCTCGAAACCGCGCTCCTGCAGCCGTTCAAGAATCGCCTGCAGGGTATAGCCCGAACTGAAGCTCTTCGATCCGTTGGAGGCGATCACCAGCACACGGATCTCGGGGCGGGCCAGGATCTGGTCGAGATAGCCCTGCAGCACCGGCACATCATCCGGGTCGATGCGGTGGTGCTGCGAGGGGCGATTCAGTCGAAGGGTGGCCCGCGGGCCATCGATGTCGAGCAGGGGGGCAGAGTCGGTGGCGTCCATCGCCGGATGATGCCGCATCAGTTACTTTCATGCTAAAAACGCAGGATTCATTCTGAAGGAGACTGACCATGGCTGAAGCATTCATTGTTGCCGCGGCGCGAACTGCCGGCGGTCGTAAAGGCGGTCGCATGTCGGGCTGGCACCCGGCCGACCTGGCCGCACAGGTTCTCGATGCACTGATTGCCCGCACCGGCATCGACCCGGCGCTGGTTGAAGACGTCATCATGGGTTGCGTCGGCCAGGCCGGCGAGCAGTCGGCCAACGTGGCCCGCAATGCGGTGCTGGCCTCCAAACTGCCCGAGAGCGTGCCGGGCACCTCGGTCGACCGCCAGTGCGGCTCGTCGCAGCAGGCCCTGCAGTTTGCAGCCCAGGCAGTGATGTCGGGCACCATGGACATCGTGATTGCCGCTGGCGTCGAGAGCATGAGCCGCGTGCCGATGGGCATGCCGAGCTCGCTGCCCGCCAAGAACGGCATGGGCAGCTATATGAGCCAGGCGATTCACGATCGTTACCCCGGCCCCGATTTCAGCCAGTTCCTGGGTGCCGAGATGATGGTCAAGAAATATGGCCTGACCAAGGACCAGCTCGACGAATACGCCTTCTCGAGCCATCAGCGTGCGATTGCCGCAACCAAATCGGGTGCGTTTGCCGACGAGATCATTCCGCTGCCGGTTCGACTGGCCGACGGCACGACCACCTCCGAGATGCATACCGTCGATGAAGGCATCCGCTTCGATGCCAGCCTGGCCGGCATTTCGGCGGTCAAGATCCTGCAGGAAGGCGGCGCGATCACCGCGGCCAACGCCAGCCAGATTTGCGACGGCTCGGCCGGCCTGCTGGTGGTCAACGAGCGTGGCTTGAAGACCCTGGGCCTCACGCCGCTGGCGCGCGTGCATCACATGACCCTGATCGGCCACGATCCGGTGATCATGCTTGAGGCGCCGCTGCCTGCGACCGAGCGCGCGCTCAAGAAGGCCGGTATGAAGATCGACGACATCGATCTCTTTGAGGTCAATGAAGCGTTTGCCTCGGTGCCGCTTGCCTGGCTCAAGGCTACCGGTGCCGACCGCGAGCGTCTGAATGTGAATGGCGGCGCGATCGCGCTGGGCCATCCTCTGGGCGGCTCGGGCGCCAAGCTCATGACCACGCTCATTCATGCGCTGCACAAGCGCGGCAAGCGCTATGGTCTGCAGACGATGTGCGAAGGCGGTGGACTGGCCAACGTCACCATCGTCGAGCGCCTCTAAACCCGAGCCTGAACCGATCCCGACCCGACGTACGGAAGACCCCGATGACCGACCTGTCAGACGCCAAGAAACTCGCCGAATACCGCATGACGAACAAGGTCCGCTTCGTCACCGCGGCCTCGCTCTTCGACGGCCATGATGCGTCGATCAACATCATGCGGCGCATTCTGCAGAGCATGGGCTGCGAGGTCATTCATCTGGGTCACAACCGCTCGGTGAGCGAGGTGGTCGACTGCGCGCTGCAGGAAGATGTGCAGGGCATCGCGGTGTCGTCCTATCAGGGCGGTCATGTCGAGTATTTCAAATACATGATCGACCTGCTGCGCGCCAATGGCGCGGGTCATGTGAAGGTCTTCGGTGGCGGTGGCGGCGTGATCGTGCCCCCCGAAATCCGCGAGCTGCATGCCTATGGCGTGACCCGCATCTACTCGCCGGAGGACGGGCAAAAGCTCGGCCTGGCCGGCATGATCGGCGACATGATCGCGCGCTGCGATCTCGACCTCTCGTCGTTTGCGCCGGTCTCGCTCGATGCGATCGTGGTGCCACCCGGTGCCCGCGCCGCTGAGGCGTCGGGGCGTGCCGACATCGCCCGCGCGCGCCGCTCGCTGGCGCAACTCATCACCGCACTCGAGAACGACACGCCCCCGGGTGCACTCGACGCCACAGCGTTTGCCGCGATGCGCGCCGATCTTCGCCAGCGCGCCGATCGGCTGGCCACGCCCGCCCTGGGCATCACCGGCACCGGTGGTGCCGGCAAGTCGAGCCTGACCGACGAGCTGGTGCGCCGTCTGCGTCTCGATCAGGACGATGCGCTGCGCATCGCGATCATTTCGGTCGACCCCACGCGACGCAAGTCGGGCGGGGCGCTGCTTGGCGATCGCATTCGCATGAATGCCATCGACCATCCCAATGTGTTCATGCGCTCGCTGGCCACCCGCGATGCCGGCAGCGAGATCAGCCAGGCGCTGCCCGATGTGATCGCCGCC
This sequence comes from Bordetella parapertussis, assembly GCA_945883285.1. Taxonomy (GTDB): domain Bacteria; phylum Pseudomonadota; class Gammaproteobacteria; order Burkholderiales; family Burkholderiaceae_E; genus UBA4615. Next base: position 22,248 of record CAMCXH010000035.1, read on the forward strand.
TGCAAGGTCTCGGGCTTTGATCTGATCGTGGTCGAGACCTCCGGCATCGGTCAGGGCGATGCCGCGATCGTGCCGATGGTCGATGCCACCCTCTATGTCATGACGCCGGAGTTCGGTGCCGCCAGCCAGCTCGAAAAAATCGACATGCTCGATTTCGCCGATTTCGTGGCGATCAACAAGTTCGATCGCAAGGGCTCGCTCGATGCCCTGCGCGATGTCAGCAAGCAGTACCAGCGCAATCGCGAACTCTGGACCACCGCGCCCGATCAGATGCCGGTCTTCGGCACCCAGGCCTCGCGCTTTAACGATGACGGCGTGACTGCGCTCTATCAGGGCATGCTGCCCAGGCTTGTGGCGCTCGGTCTGGCGCTGCCGCTGGGCAACAGCGCACGTCGCGGTGATGAGGCGGCGGCTGCCGCCAAAACCGGTGGCCGACTTGCGCGGGTGGCAAACCGCCACACCAGCAATCATTCGGTGATCGTGCCGGCGGCCCGTGTGCGCTATCTCGCCGAGATTGCGGATGCGGTGCGCGGCTACAAGCAGCGGGCCCGCGCCCAGGCGCGACTGGCCCGCGAGATCCAGCAGCTGCGCGAAACCGCGCGCATGCTGCATGACGATGATGCCCAGCGCCAGGGCGCCCGTGACACGGTGGTGGCACTGGCCGAGCGGCGCGAAGCCGGGCTCGATGGCGCGGCCCGCCGCCTGCTGTCTGATTGGCCGGCGCTGCGCGAGTCCTATGCCGGCGACGAGTTTGTCGTGACCGTGCGCGATCGCGAGATCCGCACCGCGATCACCACCACCTCGCTGTCGGGCACGCGCATCCGCAAGGTGGCCCTGCCGCAATACGAAGACCACGGCGAGCTGCTCAAGTGGCTGATGCTCGAAAACGTGCCGGGTTCTTTCCCCTATACCGCCGGTGTGTTTACCTTCAAGCGCGAGGGCGAAGACCCGACCCGCATGTTTGCCGGCGAGGGCGACGCGTTTCGCACCAATCGCCGCTTCAAGCTGCTCTCCGAAGGCATGGCCGCCAAGCGGCTTTCCACCGCCTTCGACAGCGTGACCCTCTACGGCAACGACCCCGATCTGCGCCCCGACATCTACGGCAAGGTCGGCAACTCGGGCGTATCGATCGCCACGCTCGAAGACATGAAGGTGCTCTATTCGGGCTTCGATCTGTGCAACCCGGCAACCAGCGTCAGCATGACCATCAACGGTCCGGCGCCCTCGATCCTGGCGATGTTCATGAACACCGCGATCGACCAGCAGATCGATGCCTTCAAAGCGAAACACGATCGTGAACCCGACGCCGACGAGTCCGCAACCATTCGCGCCTTCACGCTGGCCAATGTGCGCGGCACGGTGCAGGCCGACATCCTCAAGGAAGACCAGGGTCAGAACACCTGCATCTTCTCGACCGAGTTCAGCCTGAAGGTGATGGGCGACATCGCGCAGTATTTCGTGCAGCACGATGTGCGCAATTTCTATTCGGTTTCGATCAGCGGCTATCACATCGCCGAGGCCGGGGCCAACCCGATCAGCCAGCTCGCTTTCACGCTGTCCAATGGCTTCACCTTTGTCGAGGCCTATCTGGCGCGCGGCATGAAGGTTGATGATTTCGCACCCAACCTGAGCTTTTTCTTCAGCAACGGCATGGACCCGGAATACACCGTGCTCGGCCGCGTGGCGCGCCGCATCTGGGCGGTGGCCATGCGCGACAAGTATGGTGCCAACGATCGCAGCCAGAAGCTCAAGTATCACTGCCAGACCAGCGGGCGCAGCCTGCATGCGCAGGAGATCCAGTTCAACGATATCCGCACCACGCTGCAGGCACTGATTGCCACCTACGACAATGCCAACAGCCTGCACACCAATGCTTTCGATGAGGCGATCACCACGCCGACCGAAGACAGCGTGCGCCGTGCCATGGCGATCCAGCTGATCATCAACCGTGAATGGGGTCTGGCGAAAAACGAGAATCCGCTGCAGGGCAGCTTCATCGTCGACGAGCTCACCGAGCTGGTCGAAGAAGCGGTGCTGGCCGAATTCGAACGGATCGCCGAGCGTGGCGGCGTGCTGGGTGCGATGGAGACCGGCTATCAGCGCGGCAAGATCCAGGACGAGTCGATGCACTACGAGCATCTGAAGCACACCGGCGAATACCCGATCATCGGTGTGAACACCTTCCGCAATCCGCACGGCGACCCGACCCCCGAAAAGCTCGAGCTGGCGCGTTCTACCGACGAGGAAAAGCAGTCGCAACTCGCGCGTCTGGCCGACTTCCAGTCACGCCACACCAGTGAGTCGGCGGCGATGATTGCGCGGCTGCGTCAGGCAGTGATCGACGACGACAATGTCTTCGCGGTGCTGATGGACGCGGTGCGGGTCTGTTCGCTTGGGCAGATCACCCACGCCCTCTTTGAGGTGGGCGGGCAGTACCGGCGGAATATGTAGCGGGGGGTGGGCCCAGCCCACCCCGTCATGACGCTCACTGCTTTGCAGCCGAATCCTTCAGCCGCTGCAGCTCTTCCCAGCTCTTGTAGGCGGTGATCCCGTTCTCGTCGAAAAAGACCACCGGCCCTTCGCACACGAAGAGATATTCGGTGTCTTCAAGCGCGGTTGTCGAGCCATGCAGCACGCCATTGGGCTCGTAGTCGTAGTCGCCGGCTTCGAGTACGCCGTCGCGCACCTGCAGCTTGCCCTTGAGCACATAGGTATGGGCATCCGACAGATGCTTGTGCGGCGGGGCCACGAAGCCCTTTTTCCATCGATAAAGCGCCACCCAGCGGCCGGTCTCGGGGCCGGTCCAGAGCACCTTGGTCCAGGCCATGCCGGGGCTGGTTTCAATCCAGGGTTCGCTCGCGCGAACGATGATGTCGGCAAGCTGGTCGTTGATCGGTTTGATGTTCTGAAGGGCCATGTTGTCTC
>CAMCXH010000036.1 GCA_945883285.1 Bordetella parapertussis
GCCATGATCGGTTACACCCGCTCACCTGGCAGGGCAAGGCCCCCATGACACCCCCACAGACTGCCGAATTCGCTTCAACCTCGACCGACTGGCCGGCAACCGACATGATGGTGGATTCCGCAACGACCGCCAGCGCGAGTATCAGCGCTGTCGATCGCACTGTTGATATCGCGGGCGATGCCGATCGTGCTGTCCTCGCCCGCGAGCTGTCGATCGTGGTGCCGACCTTCAACGAATCGGCCAATGTCGCCGAACTGACCCGGCGATTGGGCGAGGCGCTGCGCGGCATTGCCTGGGAGCTGGTCTATGTCGACGACGACTCGCCCGACCATACCGCCGAGGCGGTCCGCCAGCTCGCTCAGAACGATGCCCGGGTGCGGGTGATCCAGCGCATCGGTCGACGCGGCCTGTCGTCGGCCTGTGTCGAGGGTGTGCTGGCGACCAGCGCGCCGTTTGTCGCGGTCATGGACGCCGACCTGCAGCACGACGAGCGTCTGCTGCCCTTGATGCTGCAGGCACTGCGCCAGGGTGGTCTGGACATCGCCATCGGCAGCCGGTATGTCGATGGCGGCCAGATCGGCGAGTGGGATGAGCAGCGCGCCACGATCAGCCGGCTGGCCACCCGCGTCAGTCATGCGATCGTGCCGGCCGCACTCAAGGACCCGATGAGCGGTTTTTTCATGATCCGGCGCGAGGCCTTCATGGATCGTGTGCACAGTCTCTCGGCGCTCGGCTTCAAGATTCTGGTCGATCTCTTTGCCTCGGGCACGCAACCGCTGCGATTTGTCGAGCTGCCCTATGCGTTTCGGGCGCGCCATGCCGGCCAGAGCAAGCTCGACAGTCATGTCGCCTGGGACTACGGGATGCTGCTGATCGACAAGCTGATCGGCCGCTGGATACCGGCGCGCTTCGTGTCCTTCGGGCTGATCGGCAGCGCCGGCGTGATCGTTCACATGGCGGTGCTGGCTGCGCTCTTCAAACCCGGCCTGGTCAGCTTCCAGCTTGGTCAGGGGCTTGCGGCTGCAGTGGCGATGGTCTTCAACTTCTTCGTCAACAACCTGCTGACCTACCGCGACCAGCGACTGCGCGGCGCACGCCTGCTGCGCGGTCTGGCCAGCTTCATGCTGGTGTGCAGCGTGGGCGCAGTCGCCAACGTGGGGGTGGCGCAGTTCCTGTTCAGCCACGAACAGGGATGGGTGCCGGCCGCACTCATCGGCATCGTGGTCGCCGCGGTCTGGAACTTCGCAACCTCGTCGTTCTACACCTGGGGCCGGCGCAGCGGATGAGCCGCAACCTGAATCGCAACCTGGGTCGCAGCCTGGGTCGCAGCCTGGGTCCGGCAGACTGGCTCGCGACGGTCGCGGTTAGCGCCGTGGCGAGCCTGCTGGCCTGGCTCGCGCTGTGGCCGATCGGGCCGGGCAACGATCAGGCGCTCTTTCTTTACTACGCCCGGGCGATGCGCGAGGGCGCCGCGCTCTATGCCGATCTCTGGGACAACAAGCCGCCCGGCATCTTCGCCTTCTATGTCGGTGCAGCCACCCTCTTCGGCGAGGGCTGGGGCGCGGTGCGTCTGGCCTTTGCGCTGTGGCTGGGAGTGGGTGCGGGCGCGATGGCCGCGCTGTGCCGGATCGTCGCACCCGGACAAATCGCCTGGATGATCGCCCCTGCACTGACGGTGGGCCTGGCGCTGCTGCGCCTGGATGCCGAGCGCCCGGCCCAGGTCGAGTCGCTGCTGCCGACACTGCTGGCGGTGCTGATGCTGCTGATGGTGCTCGAACCGGTCTCGAGCGCCGCCCGATCGGCACGCTGGATCGGCGCCGGTCTGATCGTCGGGCTGGTGGCCGCATTCAAGCCGGTGCTGGCACCGGTCGCGCTGGCACTGTGCGCGATGGGGGTGGCCTGGCGGATAGTCCGTCGCGAACTGTCGATGCCGGCCGCGGTGATGGCAGCCGGGCTGGGCATCGTCGGCACCCTGCTGGTGTGGCTGCCGATCGCGGTCTGGGTCGAGCGCCATCAGATCGGTCCGGAGTTTGTCTGGACGATGTTTCGCTATCCGCAACTCGCGCTGGCCGAGGTGCCGATGCAAAAGCCGGCGATGCTGGTCGCGGCCCTGCGCTGGCTGGCGGTCACCTGCGGACTGCTGTTGCCGGCAGCGGCGCTCTACGCCTGGCAGGCCGCGGCAGGCGAGGGCGGGAGCGAGGACGGTAGCGAGGACGGGAGGAAACTGGAGAGCGAACTGGGAGGCGAACTGGAAATCAAGGCGGCGAGCCAGCCGACGAGCGCGCGCCGGCCAAGGCTCGCCACGCTGGTCACCGTGATGTGCGCCGCCTGGCTGGTCAGTGGCCTGGCGATGATCCTCATGCAGCGCTTTTCCTGGTGGGACACCCACATGGATCTGGTGGTCTGGCCGATCGGTCTGATGGCGGCACTGGGCATGAGCATGAGCATGAGCATGGGCATGGGCATGGGCATGGGCCGGGACACGGACGCAGGCAGGGAAGGGGCCACAGCCCCCAGGCTCGGCCCGGGCCGCCTCGCGCGATGGCTGCGCGCCAGGCAACTGGTGAGTATCCTGGCAATCGGCGCGATGACCCTGCATGCCGCGCGTTTCCTGCAGGTGGCGAGCCATTCATCGGACTGGCCGCGGCCGGCTGTCGAACGCGCGGCCTTGGAGACCGCACGCACGGTTCTGGCCGCGAGCATCACGCCTTGCGGAACGGTCTACGCCATCGGCGATCAGGCCGGCGTCGAGCGCGAAACCGGGTTGCGTCAGGCCATCGCCACGCATGGACTGTGGTTCGGCGCCTTCCTGCCCTCGCAGGTCAGGCGCCTGCCGGCCGAGCTCGAAGCGGCACGCCCCGACCTGGTGTATCTCGATGGCGCCGAGCGGCGCGACTTCGCTGCCAGCTATCCGGCACAGGCGCTGGCGATCGATCGCTGGCTCGCGCGCGACTACACGCCCGGTGCGGTCGACGCACTGCAGGGTCAGTGGTGGCAGCGGCGCCGCTCGCCGCAGGACGTCAGCGACTGTCCGGTGGCGCTTCGCTTCGCCGTTCCGGGTGGCGATTCGCCAGCAGCGACAGCAAGCTCATCGGCACCGCCAAAAGACGCCGCCGTGACTCCGCTGACGACTGTCAGCGCGAGTCCGATCACGAGGTCGCGCCCCCCTGCCGCCGCCCCCGCAGGGTCAGCCACAGCCACAAGCCCGCGGTAACCGCGGCGATCGCATACCACTGCACCGCATAGCCGTGGTGGCGATCGACGCCGGACGCAGGTTGCACCCAGTCACGGGCCAGACCGTCGTCGAGCTCGACGGTCTGGCGCACCAGCACCGGCTGCATCGGCAGGCCCGACCAGCGGGCATAGTCGGGCATCGACAGATGCTGCCAGATACGCGCGGAGGCATCCTTGCCTGCACCTTTGCCCCCAGACAGCCCGCCAGCCGACGCATCGGCTGGGCCGCCTTCGGGTCCGCTTGAACCCAGCACGATCGGCTGCGGCAGATCGACGATCGCCAGCCCCTCGATGCGCTGCACCCCGGCAGGTGTTCGCAGCGGCGGCAGGCGGGTGCGTTCGGCAATGTCGCGGGCGATCCAGCCGCGCAGCACCAGCACATAGCGGACCGTGTCGCCGGCGGACGGCTCGGCCTCGATGCGCATCGGCGTGAGCACATGGAAACCCGCAACGCCCTGGCGGGTGCGATTGTCGAGAAAGACCGTGTGCGGCTCATCGAAGCGGCCTTCAACCGAGACCCGCTGGCCGTCGGTCGCGGCCGCATCAAGCAGCGCGGTGCCGATCGGCAGGGGCGCGCGGGCCAGCGCCTGGTCACGCTGCAACTGGCGCTGCGCCTTGTCGTCGGCACGCCGCAACTGCCAGTTGCCAAGCGACACCGTCAGCGCCACGACCGCCACCGCGGCCAGCGTGGGAATCACCGATGCGCGCATAAGCGCCTGCGGCGAGTACATCCGGGTACTTCGGGTGCCCGTGCGATACTGGATTTCATGAAGATCATCATCGTCATTGCCTTTGTGGCCATCATCGCCAGCCTGATGTCAGCGCTCTTTTTCATGATGCGCGACAAAGGCCAATCGCGAAACACCGTTCGCGCGCTCACCGTCAGGGTGGCATTGTCGGCCTGTCTGTTCATTTTTTTGCTGGTGGCCAACCATTTCGGCTGGATCCAGAGTCAGGGCGTGCCGCTCGACGGCCCCTGACCCGATCGCCCGATATCGCGGGCGGCGCTGAGCGCGCTCAGCGCGTCAGCAGCATCCCGATCGCCTCGATCACCCGATCGGCGTCATCGAGCTTCAAATGCGGCCCGATTGGCAGGCTGAACACCTCGCGGTGCAGCCGCTCGCTGATCGGCAGCGACAGACTCGCCATCGACGCGAACGCGCCCTGTCGATGCGGCGGGGTCGGGTAATGGATCAGCGTACCGATACCGGCCTCGGCAAGCCGATCGCGCAAGACATCACGCTCGGGATGCCTTGCGACGAACAGATGCCAGACCGGCTTGGCCCAGGGCGGGACCTGCGGCAATGCCAGCCCCGAATCGGCCAGCCCCGCGCGATAACGCGCGGCAATCAGCGATCGGCGCGCATTCCACTCATCGAGATGCGCGAGCTTGACTGACAGCACCGCCGCCTGAATCGGATCGAGCCGGGAATTCATACCGGCCATCTCATGCACATAACGCGTGCTCGAGCCGTAATTGCGCAATTGACGCAGTCGATCGGCAAGTTGTGCATCGTCGGTGGTGATGGCCCCGCCATCACCGATCGCCCCGAGGTTCTTGCCGGGATAAAAGCTCCATGCCACCGCATCGCCGTGGGCGCCGATACGACGCCCACGATAGCGCGCCCCGTGGGCCTGCGCCGCATCCTCGATGACCCGCAGTCCATGGCGACGAGCGATCGCCAGGATCGGATCGAGGTCGGCCGGCTGGCCATAGAGATGCACCGGCATGATCGCGCGGGTGCGCGGCGTGATCGCGGCCTCAATGCGCGTTGCATCGAGGTTGAAGCTCGAGGCATCCGGCTCGACCGGCACCACGACCGCGCCCACCTGGGCCACTGCAAGCCAGGTCGCAATGAAGGTGTTCGACGGCACGATCACCTCGTCGCCCGCGCCGATCTCGAGCGCAAGCAGCGCAAGGCGCAGGGCGTCCAGACCATTGCCCACGCCGACGGCCTGCCTGGCTTCACAAAACGCGGCCCAGTCGGTCTCGAAACGATCGACCTCCTCGCCGCCGATGTAGCAGCCCGACTGCAGCACCCGCGCGATCGCGGCATCGATTTGAGGGCGCAATTCGGCGCAGGCCGCCAGCACGTCCAGGAAGGCGATCGGCGTGTTCATCGGCATGTTCATCTGGGGCCCCTTGCTGCACCGCTGAGCGCAGTGGTCACTGAACCCGTGCTTGCGCCCGTGCGTAGGCGAGGAACTGGTCGTAGTCGCGCAGGTAATCCTGCTCGTCATAGAGCTCCGAAGCGAGCACCACACACACCGCACCTCCCGAAAAACCATTGAGTTCGCGCCATATGCCCGGCGCGATATACAGGCCACGGTCGGGCCGATCAAGACGGATCAGGCGGCGCGCAAAGCCATCGTCGATGGAGATATCGAAGCTGCCCGAGATCGCGACCACCAGTTGCTGCAGCCGCTTGTGGCCATGCGCCGCCCGCACCTGGCCTGCTGGTATGTCGTAGAGGTAGTACACCCGCCGGATCTCGAAAGGGATCTGGTGCGTCGACTCGACCACACTCAGGCTGCCGCGTTCATCGGCAAAGCGGGGGATTTCAAGCAGGCGGCATTCCTGAATCGACATGGCTTCCTCCGACCAGAGAGGGCTCGGCGCTTGCCAGTGCCAGTGCACGGCATCGAACCGGGTCAGCGGGATCGTCAGAAAACTTGCGAGCAAAAAACCGGCCTGTATCGCGCAGCGCATCGATGTCCTGCGCCTCGATCCGCCGGGGATGGCCATTCATGTCGAAAGGACTGATGGTGTGATTCGACGCGCCCACCCGATAGGGCGAGTTCGCCAGCAGGGTCGGGAAAAGCGTCTCGTCGACCACATGCAGGCGGCTGAAATAGCCGCGCACGGCGGGATCGCGCCCGATCTTCACCAGGTATTCACAGACCGGACGCCTCGCACCGAACCAGATGCTGCCGATCATCGGGCGCAGCGCCGAGCCGAAGGGATGCTCGGCGATCTGCCCGTCGACCACCATGCGCGTAAAGGCCAGTGCGGTACGCGGGGCGATCGATTCGATCACCGACTGGTGGGCAAGGCCCCGACGCAGAATCGACAGCGACATCATTTGCACCAGGTCGGCCCGATCGCCGAAGTACCAGGCGCGAGCCCGACGCATCATCCGGAAACGCAGCGTACCGTCGCGAATATAGGTGCGATAGCCGAAGGTCATCAGCACATCGTCATCGGCGTCGACCGGCATCACATCGGCCTGGATCTCGCAGTTCGCGCCGGCAAGATGGGCGGCGAAATCGGCCATCGGGCGAATCGGCAGACAGGTCGGACTGAGCAGCTGGAAATAGTCGAAATCGTGATGGTCGAGCGCGTACTCGAGCGTATGAAAAATCGCGTCGGCAAATCCCCAGGTGCCCCAGCCGGTCTGCTTCGGATCGGGCACGAGCTGCACATGATCGCGCACGATCGAAAAGTCCCGCCGCTTGGTGAAGTCATGATGGATCACGACCGGACAGGGGGACAGTGCATCGACCAGCTGACTGACCGTCGTGTCGGACTGCTGCGAGGACATCAACCCGAAGACGATGCGCAGTGGCTGAGGGCGCGGCAGGGGCGTAACCACCTGCAGTCGAGGCGGTGTTGCCGCAGCCGATCGCCCCAGGCAGGTTGTCAGGCCCGCTGGCGCGGGTTGGTGCACCCGCGGGCCGAGTGCGACAGGACCATGCAGCGTCGGCGGCTGGCGTACTCGCTGGATCGCTCGCTGACGCATCGGCGAGTCCGGATCGTCGGCAAACTTGCGCGCGAAAAATCGCCCGGTCGCGGCCAGCCGATCGAAGTCGCTCGGCTCGATCCAGCGCGGGCTGCCGGTTTCAGTAAAGGCATTGACCGCATGATTGGACGGCCCGATCGCAAAGCCCGAATTGCCCAGCAGGGTCGCAAACAGGGTTTCATCGACGATGTACAGACGGCGTGCGAAACCGAGCAGCGTTTCGTCATGGCTGCGTCCGACCAGGTACTCGCAGACCTCTCGCCGCGCGCCAAAAAACACCCCCCCGATCATCGGCCGGACCCCCAGAGAAAAGGGGTGAGGTCCGAGCGCGCCGTCTCGCGCCATCCGTGTGAGTGCCAGCCCGGTGCGCGCCGCCACGCTCAAGCGCGGGGCACAGGGCCCGTCCTCTCGTTTGAGCACAGACAGTGCGCCGCGCTGGACCAGCTGCGACTGATTGTCGAAATACCAGTGCCGCGCTCGGCGAAGCAGGCGAAAGCGCTGAGAATTACCGGGCGCGAAGGTCCGATATCCGAAAGTCATCAGCAGATCATCATCGTCATCGAGGCGCAGCAGGTCGATATGCGCCTGCGCCGAACTCGACTTGATGAAAGCCTCGAACTCGGCCAGCGGCCGGATCGGCAGACAGGTCGGGCTCAGCAGCTGGAAGTAGTCGAAGTCATAGCGCCGCAGTGCTTCGGCAAGGGTATGAAAAATCGCCTCGGAAAATCCCCAGGTTCCCCAGCCTGTGCCGCGTGGGTCGGCGATGGTGTGGGCGTTGGGCGCCCGCACTGCAAAATCTGCACGCTTGCCGAAATCATGGTGAATCAGCACCGGATGAGGCCAGAGCAGTCCGGCAAGCTGCTCGACCACCGCCGGCGACTGGGTCGCCGACATCACCCCAAAGACGTAACGCGAGGCCATTGGCGCTTCCCGATAGACACTGGCTTGAGTCTATCGGGCGATCTTCTCGGTGAGGCGCTCGGCTTGCGAGAAGCGTGAAAAGGAGCCCGCCCGAAGGCGCGGCTCCTACGAGGGCACAGTGACGCTGGCGATCAGAGCCAGTAAACGACCACGTAGAGCAGCAACCAGACGACGTCGACGAAGTGCCAGTACCAGGCAGCCCCCTCGAAGGCGAAGTGGTGCTCGGGGGTGAAGTGGCCCTTGAGAATGCGAATCAGCACGACGGTCAGCATGATCACGCCGATCGTGACGTGAAAACCGTGAAAGCCGGTGAGCAGGAAGAAGGTCGAACCGAAGATGCCCGAGGTGAGCTTGAGGTTGAGCTCGCTGTAGGCATGGACATACTCGAGCACTTGCAGACCCAGAAAGATGACGCCCAGTGCAATCGTGGCAAACATCCAGAAGATCAGCGAACTGCGGCGATTGTCCTTGAGCGCATGGTGCGCAATCGTCAGGGTGATACCGGAGGCCAGCAGCAGGGCGGTGTTGATTGTCGGGATCGGCCAGGGACCGACTTTGCCAAAGCCTGAAATGGTCCCGGCCGGCCCGAGGTTGGGCCAGGCAGCGCTGAAATTGGGCCACAGGAACTGCTTGTGGTCGAGGTCGCCGAGCCAGGGCATGGAGATCGTGCGGGCATAGAACAGGGCGCCGAAGAAGGCCGCGAAAAACATCACCTCCGAGAAGATGAACCAGGCCATGCTCCACCGAAAGGAACTGTCGACCCGACTGTTGTACTGACCCGCCTCCGACTCGGCTGCCACTGCGCCGAACCAGCCGGTCAGCATGTAGAAGAGCACGCAGAACCCGATCAGCAGCAGCCACGGGCCCCAGGACAGATGGTTCACGGTACCGACCGCGCCGAAACCCGAGAACGCCATGGCAATCGAGCCCACCATTGGCCACTTCGAGGGGGACGGCACGTAGTAATAGGGTGCCGAGTCGTGCGCAGCAGCGCTCATGATCGAGTCTCCATCAGAATTCGATTGACGCTGCAGCCTGACACTGCCGCAGCGGAATGGTGCGTGTGAGGGCTCATGCCACCACCAGTTTGACGATCAGCACCAGAGCCAGCACGAAGGCGGCTGCCAGCGCCACGCCGACGCCGATCACCATGACCGGGTTCAGGTTCGAGACATCGCGCTGATGCGCCGCCGAGCCGCGCACGCCGAAAAACGATGCGCCGACCGCTTTAGCGGTCGAGAGCAAGCCGGCTTTCGGCAGGTCCGGGGTGACCTGATCGACCATCAGATTTCCCGACCCGTAACTGGCAGCCGAGTCTGAGGCTGCATGCCCGAGCCCACCTCGAAGAAGGTGTAGGACAAGGTGATGGTGCTCACATTGGCCGGCAGCTTGGGGTCAACCATGAAAACCACCGGAAACCGGCGAGTTTCATTGGGTCCGAGCGTCTGCTGGCGAAAGCAGAAGCACTCGAGCTTGCGGAAATGCTCGGCGGACACCGCTGGTGCGTAGCTGGGAATGGCCTGCCCCGACGTCTCGCGGGCCTGGCCGTTGATCAGTTCGTATTCGATCGTGACAAGCTCGCCGGGATGCACGTCGATTGAACGGCGTTCGGGCTTGAATTGCCATGCACCCTGGCGGTTGGCATCGAACTCGACCGTGATTGTCCGACTGGTGTCGACCTGGGTATTGCGGGCGATTTCGGCGTTGCCCGACTCTTCGCGGGTCAGGAAATTGATGCCGGTGATCTCGCAGATCTTCTTGTAGATCGGGATCATCGCAAAGCCGAAACCGAACATCAGGGTGACCAGCACGCACAGCTTGGCAAGCGTCGTCAGATTCAGACGGGCGCGCTCGGGGGCGGGCGGCATTGGCGTCATCGGAAGATCACCCGATTGGCGATCACCCCGATGAAGAAGATCGCGACGATCGACAGCAGCACCAGCGCAGTCCGCAGATTTGCGGGCTTGCTGGCACCAGAGGGCGTGTGATCGGTCATGACGTGAAATGCAGGGGCAATTTACTTGACCGTCGGGGGCGTCTCGAAGGTGTGGAAGGGCGCCGGTGACGGCAGCGTCCATTCGAGGCCTTGTGCATTTTCCCAGACTTCCGGCGTGGCCTTGCGTCCGCCACGAATGCACTTGAGCACCGCATAGAGGAAGATCAGCTGCGACAGACCGAAGCCAAAGGCGCCGATCGAGGCAACCATGTTGAAGTCTGCAAACTGCATCGGATAGTCGGCATAACGACGCGGCATGCCGGCCAGACCCAGGAAGTGCATCGGGAAGAAGGTGATGTTGAAGGTGATCAGCGAGGCCCAGAAGTGGAACTTGCCGAGCGACTCGTCATACATGTGACCGGTCCATTTCGGGATCCAGTAGTAGGTGCCGGCGAACAGTGCAAAGAGCGACCCGGCGACCAGCACGTAGTGGAAGTGGGCCACCACATAGTAGGTATCGTGCAACTGGATATCGATCGGGGCGACCGACAGGATGATGCCGGTCAGGCCACCCATCGTGAACACGAAGATGAAGCCGATCGCAAACAGCATCGGCGTCTCGAAGGTCATCGAGCCGCGCCACATTGTGGCGACCCAGTTGAAGATCTTCACGCCGGTGGGCACCGCGATCAACATGGTCGCGTACATGAAGAAGAGCTGTCCGGTGACCGGCATGCCGGTGGTGAACATGTGGTGGGCCCAGACGATGAACGACAGGATCGCGATCGACGAGGTGGCATAGACCATCGAGCTGTAGCCGAACAGCCGCTTGCGGGAGAAGGTCGGGATGATCTCGCTCACGATGCCGAAGGCCGGCAGGATCATGATGTAGACCTCGGGATGCCCGAAGAACCAGAAAATATGCTGGTACATCACCGGGTCACCGCCACCGGCCGCATTGAAGAACGAGGTACCGAAATGGCGGTCGGTCAGCAGCATGGTGATCGCACCGGCCAGCACCGGCATGACCGCGATCAGCAGGTAGGCGGTGATCAGCCAGGTCCAGACGAACATCGGCATCTTCATGAGCGTCATGCCCGGCGCCCGCATGTTCAGGATGGTGGTGATGATGTTGATCGACCCCATGATCGACGAGGCACCCAGTATGTGTACCGCGAAGATGGTCATGTCCATGCCCACGCCCATCTGCACCGACAGCGGCGCATAAAGCGTCCAGCCGGCTGCCGTGGCACCGCCCGGCACGAAGAACGAGCCCACCAGCAGCAGCGCCGCCGGCGGCATCAGCCAGAAGCTGAAATTGTTCATCCGGGCAAAGGCCATGTCGGAGGCGCCGATCATCATCGGGATCTGCCAGTTCGCAAAGCCCACGAAGGCCGGCATGATCGCGCCGAACACCATGATCAGCCCGTGCATGGTGGTGAGCTGATTGAAGAACTCGGGCTGCACATACTGCAGACCCGGGCGCATCAGCTCGGCACGGATGGTCAGCGCGAGGACACCGCCCGCCAGCAGCATGATGAAGCTGAACCACAGGTACAGCGTGCCGATGTCCTTGTGATTGGTGGCATAAACCCAGCGACGCCAGCCGTGCGGATGGTCGTGTGCATGGTCATGATGGCCTGCGGGGTGGTCCAGTACTGCGCTCATCGACTGCTCCTGAAACTGATCGGTGATGCCGGATTCGCTGAAAGTGTCGGCGCCGCCCGAAGGCTGCGCCCGGTAAATGTCCGCTTACTTGCGCGCTGCGGTGAATTCCTTGGGCTGAACGATGTTGTCTTCAGCCTTGTTGCCCCAGGCATTGCGGGTATAGGTCGACACCGCCGCCAGCTCGACATCAGACAGTTGCTTGAAGGACGCCATCGCCGTGCCCTGCTTGCCCGCGAGCAGCAGCGCGATCTGGTCGTCGGACTTGCCGAGCACGACCTTGGAGCCATCGAGTGCCGGAAACGCGCCGGCCACACCCTTGCCGCTTGCCTGATGGCAGGCTGCACAGTTGCCGCTGAAAACTTTCTGCCCACGCTCGGTAAGTTCGGCGAGCGTCCATTCCTTGGTCGCGTCGTCAGCCTGGGCCATCATTTCCTGCTTCTTGGCGGCTGCCCACTTCACGAAGTCTTCCTGGCTCTTGACCTCGACCACGATCGGCATCTGCGAGTGGTTCTTGCCACACAGCTCAGCGCAGTTGCCGCGGTAGGTACCGACTTTTTCGGCGCGGAACCAGGTATCGCGAACAAAGCCGGGAATCGCGTCCTGCTTGACGCCGAAGGCCGGCACCATCCAGGCGTGGATCACATCGGAGGCGGTGACCACCATCCGGATCTTCTGATTGACCGGCACCACCAGCGGCTGATCGACTTCCATCAGGTAGGTTTCGGACATCGGCTCGCTGCCGTCCATCTGGGACAGCGGCGTGGTCATTGTCGACAGCAGGGTCACGCCGGCGGCATCGCCACGCATATATTCATAGCCCCACTTCCATTGATAGCCGACCGCCTTGATGGTGAGATCGGCCTGCGAGGTGTCTTTCTGCTCGATGACCATGCGGGTGGCCGGAATCGCCAGGCCGATCACGATCAGGAAAGGGATGATGGTCCAGGCGATCTCGACCGCGGTGCTCTCGTGAAAATCGGCCGGCTTGGCGCCGCGCGACTTCCGGTGGGCCCAGATCGAATAGAACATCACGGCAAACACCGCAACGAAAATGACCAGGCAGACGATCATCAGGAAATTGTGAATCCAGTACTGGTCGGCAGCGATCTTGGTGACGCCCGGACGCAGATTGGTCTGCAGGACGTTCGGGCCACCGGGCATGTCCTGGACTGCCAGGGCAGCGCCTGACATCAACACGCCTGTCAGGGTCAGAAGGCACTGCTGGAAAAAGTTGTTTCGTTGCCGTTGCATGGTCTCACCAGGATTCAACATCTCAAGCCCTGCAACTGCGCGCGCAGTTGCATCGCGAGGTCAGTCCGTTCGGACTCAGGCACGAACCGCCCGACCTCGATACGCTGTCCAGAACTCACCAGACCGATCAACTCCTGCCTGGCGCCGCTATATTCCACTCGAATCCACGCCGGAGCGCATTTTTCCTGACTCAACCGCTCTGCGCGGCTGGTCTCGACCAGGAGACAGTCCCGGCTCAAGACAATTCGTTCGTAGTCTGCGGCATGTCGCGCGTAGACCAGGAATGCGGTGCCAAGTCCCAACACCTCGATACCGGCAAAGGGCAGAACCATCCAGGCACCCAACGCGGCAAACACCACCGCGATGCCCATGGACACCGTCGCCAGCGTAGCAAAGATCAGTGCCAGCTGCCTCGGGGCCAGCGAGCAGTTTCGCTTGCTGAGCCACTCCTGCCGATTGGCAGAAACCACATGAACCCAAGGACGCTGCATTGGCACGAGCCTTTGTCGCCTGATCTTTACTGCACCGCGGCATTATAGGCGGGCGGGCAGGGGGCCAGCAAGCCGACGAAGCGCACGAGTCGCCCGACGGTATCCGCTCAGCGCCTCACCGAGCCCGGAGAAGGGCGAAATTCGATCGGGGAATAGCCCTCGGGCGGTCGCTTGGTCGGGCCGCACCAGGCATGGCCATGGATCACTTCGAAGGTGATCGACAGGGGGTCGGGCGGGTCCTGAGCGCGCAGTCGGTCGGCTGCAGACTTGAGCGCCGCATCGCGTCGCCTCGGTGTCGCCAACCCCCTGGCGCGCCCGCGCCGGGCATCCCCGCCGAGTCCGCGCAATTCGGTAAGCATGGTTGCCGGATCGGTCCAGGTCACAGTCAGCCGCTGGGCGTCCATCACCGGCTCGGCAAAGCCGGCCTGCACCAGGGCGTCGCCGATGTCGTGAAGATCGGGCAACGATTGCATCGTCAGCCCGACCTGGCGCAGCTCGTGCAGGGTATCGACGCCCAATGCACTGAACATGAGCAATCCGTTGGGGCGGATCACCCGGTACCACTGATCGATTGCCGCTGGCACGTCATCGAACCAGTGAAAGGCAAGATTCGACCAGAGCAGGTCGACGCTGCTGGACTGGAAGGGAAGCTGATGGGCATCTCCCACCAGATAGCGGCCGAGGGGCGCCGAGGGAGCGGGACTGGCAGCCGGGGAACCCGCGGCCGACGTGGCGGCGGTCTCACGCTGCATTCGGGCGCCAAAGCGCTGAAGCAGCGACTGGGTCCAGGACTGACGGGCGGGCCGGTCGAGCCGGATGGCCTGTTCGATGCGACGCGGGGACAGGTCGAGTCCGATCACCTCGGCCTGTGGCCAGCGCACTCGCAGCCGACGTACGCCGTCGCCCAACCCGCAACCGACATCGAGCACCCGCGATGGCGTCAGACGGACCAGATCGAGCCGCTCGATCATGCGTCGTTCGACTTCGCGAACCAGGAAGTCAGCCCGTCCTGCAGACTCGGCCCGCCGATCGAACTGACGGCGGACGGCCAAACGGTCTAGGTCGGAAGGCTGAGGCATGGCCGGGCCAGTATACCGGCGGGTGCGGTAGGCTCAGGCCATGAGAACAAGCATGCTGCAGGGGCTCCTCAAGCCGGTTCGACGCCGGCTCGGCGTCTGGTTCGACCATCTTGCGCCGCGCGGCTGCGCCCTGTGTGATCAGACGCTCGCGCCGGGCGCTTTTCCGGGCGTCTGCATGGCCTGCCTGCTGGCGATGCCTGGCATCAACCGCCTGCGATGTGCGCGCTGCGGCCTTCCCGCCAATGTGGGCGCCGATCGCCAGGCCTGCCCGTGCTCGACCGCCTCGCCTGCCTTCGACCAGACCATGGCGGTCGCCGATTACGCTGCACCGCTCGATCGGGTGGTGACCTCGCTCAAGTTCGGCCGCGAACTCAACCTGGCCAGACCGCTGGGCGAGCTGCTCGCCACGCGCTGGCTCGGCAGCGCGCCGAGCATCCGCCTCGATTGCCTGGTTCCGGTGCCGCTCAGCGCATCGCGCCTGGCACAGCGTGGCTTCAACCAGGCACTCGAAGTGGCCCGGAGCATGGCCGCATCGGTGAGAGCCCCGCTGCCGGTGATGCCCTTCGGACTGCGCCGGCTGCGCGACACCCCACCTCAGACCGGCCTGAGCCTCGATGAGCGTCGCCACAATCTCGCCGGCGCGTTTTCATGCGATGCCCGTTTCGACGGTCTGCATGTGGGCCTGGTCGACGACGTCATGACCAGCGGCTCGACCCTGACCGAGTCAGCGCGCATCCTGAAGGCCGCCGGCGCCCGCAGCGTGGTCGCGCTGGTTGTTGCCCGGACAATGCGCGATTCACCCGCCTGACACGCGGCTCTCAAACTCAAACCCATGTTCGACGTCGTTCTGGTCCATCCCGAAATCCCGCCCAACACCGGCAATGTGATCCGGCTGTGTGCCAATACCGGCGCCCGCCTGCACCTGATCGAGCCGCTGGGCTTTACGCTTGACGACGCAAAGATGCGCCGGGCTGGGCTCGACTACCACGAGTGGGCGGCGGTCAGGGTGCATGCGAGCTGGCAGACCTTTCTGACGACATGCCAGCCCGACCCGGCGCGCATGTTTGCCCTGACCACCCGCGGGGTACGCGCGCCTGCGTCGGTGGTTTTTCGGGCCGACGACTGCTTTGTGTTCGGCTCCGAAAGCGCGGGGCTGCCGCAGGCGGTGCGGGATACCTTCTCAGCAGTACAACTGCTGCGCCTGCCGATGCGCCCCGGCAACCGCAGCCTCAATCTTTCCAACGCGGTGGCGGTCGTGGTTTTTGAGGCCTGGCGACAGCTCGGATTCGAGGGCAGCGCCGATCCGCCCCAGCCTTCGCCTCAGATCCCGCCTCAGATCCCGCCTCAGATTCCGCGATAGGTGGTGAACGAGGCCACCGGGTCGCGCTCGGTGTAGAGCGTGTTGATCAGCGCATCCGGGTCGGCCCAGCCGAGCGACATGCCGCACACCAGCATCTCGTTGTCCGGAATCCCGACACACTCGGCAATGATGCTGTGAAACTCCAGAAAAGCCGCCTGCGGGCAGGTATCGAGACCTCGGCCGCGCGCCGCGATCATGACGTTCTGGATGAACATGCCGTAGTCGAGCCAGCTGCCCCGCTCCAGGATGCGGTCGATGGTGAACATCAGACCGACCGGCGCGTCGAAGAAGCTGTAATTGCGCCCGTGCTGATGATGGGTCTTCTCAAAATCACCCTTGCCGATCCCGAGCAGTCCGTACATGTCCCAGCCCACCTTGCGGCGCCGATCGACATAGGGTGAGGTCCATTGTTGCGGGTAATAGGCGTATTCGCGCTTGTGGGTGGCCGCCACCGCCGGATCGTCGAAGGCGGCCAGGATCTTGCGGCTGAGTTCGGCACGCGGCTCGCCGGCCACCACATAGACCTTCCAGGGCTGTGTGTTGGTACCTGACGGCGCCCGGGCCGCGACCTGAAGAATCTCGTCGATGGTTTCGCGCGGCACTTCGCGCGGCAAAAAAGCACGAATCGACTGACGGGTGAGCAGGGCTTCATCGGCACTGCGGCAAGTCTGATGGCGGGTACTGGGATCGAATTTCATGGCAGTGGCGCGGACGTTAGGGTTGGCAGTGAAATGGCGAAAGGGGAAGGTACAGCGTCAGCCCGAAAGTCCGAGTCTGACCAATGCCTGGTCGAGTGATGCAAACAGCTCGAGTGCCGCGACATCGCGCTGACCGACCAGGCCATGATCCACGAATTCTTGAAGGCAGGCCGCCAGCGTGTCGAAATAGCCCTGGTCGCTGACTGCCAGGATCGGAAGCTGATGCTCACCGAGCTGGCGCAGCGTCAGGACCTCGAAGAGTTCGTCGAGGGTGCCCAGTCCGCCAGGCAGCGTCAGGAAAGCGTCAGACAGTTCGATCATGCGCTGCTTGCGCACCTGCATGTCGGCGACGACCTCAAGGCGCGCCAAGCCCTTGTGCCCTGCCTCGCGGTCGAGCAACACGCCCGGGATCACACCGATGACCTGGCCGCCCGCGGCCAGGGCCGCATCGGCCAGTGCCCCCATCATCCCGACCCGCCCGCCGCCGTAGACGATCGTGGCTCCGGCCCGTGCAAGCCTGTCGCCTGTCAGGCGGGCCAGGGCCAGGAACCGCGGATCGGCACCGTCGCGGGCGCCGCAAAAGACACAGACCGCGACCCGGCGGGCCGTGGACGAGCCGCCGGGATCAGCCTGGTTCATGCTTGTGTCGCTTGAAAAGCTTCGGCCCGCGGTTCGCGCGCCAGCAACGCAGCGACCGCATCACGCGGCGCGCTTCCATCGAACAGCACCGCCGACACCGCTTCGGTAATCGGCAGCTCGACACCGGCGCGCCGGGCGCTGTCGCGCACCGCGCGGCAGCAGGCCACGCCCTCGGCAACATGACCGAGTCCGGCGAGAATCGCATCGAGTGGCTCGCCCCGTGCCAGCCGCAGCCCGACCGCACGATTTCGCGAGAGGTCGCCGGTACAGGTCAGCACCAGATCGCCGACACCTGACAGCCCCATGAAGGTTTCGGGGCGCGCGCCGATGGCCACCCCGTAGCGGACCATCTCGGCCATCCCGCGGGTCAGCAGTGCAGCACGAGCATTCATGCCGAGTCCCAGGCCGTCGGAGATGCCGGTGGCAATCGCCATGATGTTCTTGAGTGCGCCTGCGGCCTCGACCCCGACGACATCGTCGGTGCGATAGATGCGCAGTGCACCGTGGTGCAAGGCGGCGATGGTGGTCTGCGACACCGTCTCATCGACCGACGCCACCGTCAGACCGGCCGGCAGACCCGCGGCCACTTCCTGGGCGAAGCTCGGTCCCGCCAGCACGCCACCGGCCACCCCTGGCCACTCGCTTGCCACGACATCGTGCGGCAGCAGCGTGGTCTGAGCCTCGAGCCCCTTGCACAGCCAGATCACTGGTGCGAGCCGGGCCGAGGCGCCGGCTGCAGACAGGGCCCGCGCCAGCGGGCGCAATCCGGACAGCGGCGTGGCAATGATCAGCAGATCGGCGCCAGCGAGCGCCGCGCCCAGTTCGGCGGTCGGCTCGATCGCGGGCGCAAGCCGAACCCCGGGCAGATAACGGCTGTTTTCGCGCTGGCTCAACAGCGCCGCCGACATCGCCGGATCGCGTGCCCACAGCGACACCCGATGTCGCAACCCGGCATGAACCGCCATCGCGGTGCCCCATGCACCCGCGCCCAGCACCGCGACCTTCACAGACGCCATGCCGCAAGACCGATGCCAGAGGCGAGTCCTGGCGCAATCGTGATTGGGAGCAGGTCGGGAATCATCGTGAATTCGACCCACTCGGCGCGACGTCCGGTCGACCGACCGTCAGTTGAAGCGGCCGGGGACGATCAGCGACGGATTGGCGTCCTGCGCCTGCGCCTGCTGCTGCGCCAGCTTCTGCTGATAGAGCGCCTCGAAGTTGATTTCGGCCAGATGGATCGGCGGAAAGCCGGCGCGCTGAATGACGTCGGCGACGTTGGCGCGCAGATAGGGATAGATGACGTTGGGACACACAACGTTGATGACGATCGGCATCTGCTCGTCGGGGATGTTGCGGATGTCGAAGATGCCGGCCTGCTTGGCCTCGATCAGGAACATCACCTTGTCGCCGACCTTGGTGGTCACGGTCGAGGTGACCGTGATTTCATGGATCGAGTCACCGAGTCCGTCATAGGCGGTGTCGAGCGAGATCTCGACCGTCGGACCCTGCTGCTCGAGAAAGATGCGGGGCGCGCCCGGAATCTCGAGGGAGAGGTCTTTGAGGTACATGCGCTGAATCTGAAAAATCGGTTGCTGTGCGTCACTCATGACACCGCTCCTGAAAAAGTGATGGAAATCGAAAACCGATGGGAGGATGCCAGCCCGGGATGACAGCCGCAGCATGCCGCGGCATGCTGCAATGAATCAGGCCTGCAGCAGCGGCGCCAGCTCGCCCGCCCGATCGAGGGCTGCCAGATCGTCGAAGCCGCCGACATGGCGCTCACCGATATAGATCTGCGGCACGGTGCGCCGACCGGTTCGCTCGATCATGCGGTCGCGTTCGGCAGGGTCCTCATCGATACGGATCTTGTCGATGGCCGTCACGCCGCGCTGCTTGAGCAGGGCTTCGGCCCGAACGCAATAGGGGCACACAGCGGTGGAATACATCGTGACCTTGGCACTCATTGACGACCCTCTGGGCTCAGGATGATTTGTTTCATTTGACGACCGGCAGACCGGCCTGCTGCCACGACGCCAGACCGCCTTCCATGCAGAAGACCTCGGCGCGGCCGGCTTTCCGCAGACTGCCTGCGGCGCGTGCGGCACTTGACCCGTTGGCGCAGACCACGATCACGGCTTTGCCGGCCGGCAACTCGGTGGCCCGCTTGTCGATGTCGACCAGCGGGATATTGCGGCTGCCGACCACATGACCGCGGGCGAATTCGTCAGGCTTTCGCACGTCAAGGACGATCGCACCGCTGTTCATGAGGCGGGTGGCCTCAAGGGTGCCAACACTGGCGCCGGCCATCTGGCGGTTGATCAGGGGCAACAGCAGCATCACGCCGGAAACCAGCGCGGTCACGATCAGAAAGATGTTTTCGGTGATGAACTTCACTGTGCCGCCCAGATGTCAGACCGCAAATTATAGAATAGATGCAGACCATCCCCTCCGACGCCATGACACATACCCTCGTTCTCATCCGCCACGGCGAAAGCCAGTGGAACCTCGAAAACCGTTTCACCGGCTGGACCGACGTCGATCTGACCCCAAAGGGCCTGGCCGAAGCACGCAGCGCCGGGGCGCTCCTGAAGGCCGAGGGGTATGCCTTCGACGTGTGCTACACCTCGATGCTGCGTCGGGCGATCCGCACGCTCTGGACCATGCTCGACGAAATGGATGCGATGTGGCTGCCGGTGGTGCACTCCTGGCGGCTCAATGAGCGCCACTACGGCGCACTGCAGGGCCTGAACAAGAGCGAGACCGCGGCACGCTTCGGTGATGAGCAGGTCCTGATCTGGCGGCGTGCCTACGGGATTGCCCCTGATCCGCTGCCGCTGGGCGATCCGCGCGAAGCCCAGGGTGATCCGCGATATGCCCGCCTGCGTGCAGAGGACATTCCACGCACCGAATGCCTGCGCGACACGGTCGAGCGGGTGGTGCCGATCTGGAACGAGTCGATCGCACCGGCCATCAGGCTCGGTCGCCGGGTTGTGATCGCCGCGCATGGCAACTCGCTACGCGCGCTGATCAAGCACCTCGACGGCATTTCCGAAGACGACATCGTGCACATGAACATCCCGACCGGGCGGCCACTGGTCTATCAGCTGGACGATCAGCTCAAACCGATCAGCAGCGCTTATCTGGGCGATCAGGCCGAGATCGAAGCCGCGATGTCGGCGGTCGCCGCTCAAGGCAAAAAAGCCGGCTGAGCCAGCCGACAGGCGGATTCCCGCGCCTGTGGCAGGGCTTCGTTCGGCGCGTATACTCGATTTCAGTATGGTAACCAGCCGGTCAGTCGCCCACGTCCGGGCCTGGCTCAAGGCCACATCATCTTCAGGCCATAAGCAAACTCCGATGACCAACAAGTTCAAGCCTCTCGCTCTCGTGACCGCCGGTGCGGTCGCCGGCATCCTGATCAGTCTCGGCGTGACTGCCGTGGCCCAGCGCGATGCGCGCACGGCGCTGCCGCTCGAGGACCTGCGCCAGTTCAGCGATGTCTTTGGCGCGATCAAAGCCTTCTATGTCGAGCCGGTCGACGACAAGAAGCTGATCCAGGAAGCCATCAGCGGCATGGTCACCGGGCTTGACCCGCACTCGGCTTTTCTGGACGCCGAGGCTTTCAAGGAGCTGCAGGTCGGCACGCAAGGTGAATTCGGCGGCCTGGGCATCGAAGTCGGCACCGAGGACGGCTTCGTCAAGGTGGTCTCTCCGATCGAAGACACGCCGGCTTTCCGGGCAGGCGTGAAGTCGGGCGACCTGATCATCAAGATCGACGAAAAGAACACCAAGGGCATGACCCTGAACGACGCGGTCAAGCTGATGCGTGGCAAGCCCAAGTCCACCGTCACCCTCACGCTGATGCGCAAGGGCGAAACGCGCCCGATCGTGGTCCAGCTGGTGCGCGACGTCATCCGTGTGCAGTCGGTGCGCTCGAAAGTCATCGAGCCGGGCTATGGCTATGTCCGTCTGACCCAGTTCCAGGAAATGACCGTCGACAGCCTGGCTCGCCAGCTCGGCAATCTCGACAAATCCGGCCCCTTGAAGGGGCTGGTGCTCGACCTTCGCAACGATCCGGGCGGCCTGCTCAACGGCGCAGTGGGCGTATCGGCGGCTTTCCTGCCGGCCAAGACGCTGGTGGTGTCCACCGACGGTCGAACCGAAGATGCCAAGCGCAAATACATTGCCAGCCCGGAGGACTATGTCCGCGGCCGCGGTGACGATGTGCTCTCGAAGCTGCCGGCCTGGACCAAGACCACGCCGATGGTGGTGCTGGTCAACGGCGGCTCGGCCTCAGCCTCCGAGATCGTGGCCGGCGCGCTGCAGGACCACAAGCGCGCTGTCGTGATGGGCACCCAGACTTTCGGAAAAGGCTCGGTGCAGTCGATCCTGCCGCTGGGCAACAACACCGCAATCAAACTGACGACTGCGCGCTACTACACCCCGGGCGGGCGCTCGATCCAGGCCAAGGGGATCACGCCCGACCTGCTGGTCGAAGAAACGCCCGACGGCGATCTGTCGCAGTTCAGGGTGCGTGAGGCCGACCTCACCCGCCACCTGAGCAACGACAAGGACAGGGAAGACAAGCCGACCATCCCCAAACCCACCACCGCCGATGGCGCTGCCGACAAGACGAAAGACCGCAAGCCGATCGAATTCGGCTCGGCCGAAGACTTCCAGTTGCAGCAGGCCATGAATCATCTTAAGGGCCAGCCGGTGATGCTCGCCAAGAAAGACGCCACCGCGGTCTCGGCCGACTCGAAAGACGCGGGTACGAAGGCCAGCACCACGAAATAGGCGTGAACGACCAGCAACTGCTTCGCTACAGCCGGCACATCCTGCTCGACGAGATCGGCATCGAAGCGCAGGAGCGGCTGCTGGCCTCAAGCGCGCTGGTGGTGGGTGCAGGAGGTCTGGGATCGCCGGCGGCGCTCTATCTGGCCTGCTCAGGCATCGGGCGCATCGTGCTTGCCGACGGCGACACGGTCGATCTCACCAATTTGCAGCGACAGATCCTGCATCACGACGATCGCATCGGTTGGCTCAAGGCCGAATCAGGGCGCCAGACGCTGCTCGAGGCCAACCCGGGCATCGAGGTGATCGCACTCACGCAAAGGCTGGCAGGCGATGCCCTGCTTGAAGCGGTGGCAAGCGTCAGCGTTGTGCTCGACTGCTGCGACAATTTTGCCACCCGTCATGCGGTCAACCGGGCCTGCGTGCAGGCCGGTGTGCCGCTGGTGTCGGGCGCTGCGATCCGCTTTGACGGTCAGCTCGCGGTCTTTGATGCGCGTCGCGTCGACTCGCCCTGCTACCACTGCCTCTTTCCGGAAACCGGCGAGGTCGATGAGGTCGCCTGCGCCCAGCTCGGCGTGTTTGCGCCACTCACTGGCCTGGTCGGCAGCCTGCAGGCGGCCGAAGCACTCAAGATCGCCGGCGAATTCGGCACGCCAATGGTGGGGCGGCTCATGGTGATCGAAGGCCGCAGCCTCGAGATCACGACCATCGGCGTACCGCGTGATCCGGGGTGTGCGGTCTGCGGCGCATCGGCGCCGCACTGATCGACTCGTCGGCTGACCGGCTCGTCGCGGGATCAGCTGATCAGCAATCGGATCTGCTGGTCCAGGGGATCAACCGGCGGGCGCTTGAAGCCCGACTTGGCAAACCGCATCCAGCGCCCGAGCACGAAGGACATCATCAGGTTGGCACGCCCACCGGCATCAGTCTCGGCATCAAGCTGACCCTGCTCGATCGCACTGCGATAGCACTGCTTGAGCGAGACCTCGACCCGGTCCACCAGCTGGTTGATGCGCGCCTGCAGACGGCCATCCTCGGTGATCAGCGCATCGCCGATCAGCACCCGGGTCATCCCCGGATTGCGCTCGGCGAACCCCAGCAGCATCTGCACGATCGAGCGCAACTGCCGGCGAGCGTCGGGCTCCTGCGCAACGATCTGATTGATCAGGCCAAAAAGGCTTTGCTCGATGAACTCGATCAGGCCCTCGAACATCTGGGCCTTGCTCGCGAAGTGGCGATAGAGCGCAGCCTCCGAGACGGTCAGGCGGGCAGCCAGTGCAGCGGTCGTGACCCGCTCGCCGCCCGGCTCCTGCAGCATCGTGGCCAGCATCTGCAGGATTTGAAGGCGCCGCTCGCCCGGCTTGGGGCGCACGCGGGTGGCAGGCTTCGACTCGGTGGCAGACGCTGCCGCGGCAGTTGAGCGGTCGGAATCAGGACTCATGCAAAAGACTCAGGAGCAGGGCTAAACGACAGGGCTCGGGACATGGCCAACAAGCGGAGTACGTGCTAACTGTACAACCGAGCGGACATGCACGTCTATGCCCCCTTGCCCTCGCCGCGGTCGCTGCCAGACCGGTCGTGCCCGAAAGGCGATGCCGCTGACCCAGACGGTTTTCACGCCGCAATGACGTGCAGCCCGCAGGTTGTCGACGGTATCTTCGACCAGCACACAGCGCGTTGCAGGCAGCCCGAGCCGGGCAACCACCTTGCGCAGCATCGGCCGCGAAGGCTTGGGCATCAGGCGCCCGGCGAACTGCATTTGTTCGATCGCCACCATGCCGTCGAGCATCGGGCCGATGCCCAGCGCCGCGATCACCCCGGCGGCGTAGGCAGCCGGTGCGTTGGTGACCACCACCTTGCGCCCGGGCAGCCGGCGCAACAGATGCATCAGTCGCACATCGCGCCGAACCAGCTGGTGAAGATCAGGGAAAGGATGGGTCTCGCGCAGGAAGTGATGCAGATCGACCGAATGGTGGCGGACCATGCCGAGCAGGGTTGCGCCATAGCGGTGCCAGTAGGCGCTGCGCAACTGACTCGCCTGCGGCTCATCCAGGCCGGTGGTCTGCATCACATAGTCGGTCATTGCCTGATTGATGCGCGGCATGATGTCGGCCACCGCATCGTGCAGGGTGTTGTCGAGATCGAGCAGCCAGACCGGCCGGCGGCCAGGCAACGGGTTCGCCGGCGGCACACCACGAGCCGACGCGTCGCCCGGCGCGAGCCCGGTGGCGCGGCCATGCGCCAGGCCGGCGCGAGCAGGCCGGCGAAACGCCGCCTTCAATGACTGCGGATCATGGTGCCCACACCCTGGTCGGTCATGATCTCGAGCAGCAGCGCATGATCGACGCGACCGTCGATGATGTGAACCGCATTGACGCCGCCCTTGGCGGCATCGAGTGCCGATGCGATCTTGGGCAGCATGCCGCCCGACAGCGTGCCATCGGCAAAGAGCTCGTCGATCCGCTTGGCCGACAGGCCGGTCAGCAGATTGCCTTCCTTGTCGAGCACACCGGCAGTGTTGGTCATCATGACCAGCTTTTCAGCCTTGAGCACCTCGGCCACCTTGCCGGCCACCAGGTCGGCATTGATGTTGTAGGTCTCGCCGCCCTTGCCCGAACCGATCGGCGCAATCACCGGAATGAAGCCGTTGGCGGTCAGGGTCTGGATGATCGAGGGGTCGATCGACTCGATCTCGCCGACCTGACCGATGTCGATCTGGGTGCCAGGCGCATCGCGGCTCTCGATCAGCATCTTGCGGGCGCGCACCAGCCCGCCGTCCTGGCCGGTGAGGCCCACGCCCTTGCCGCCGGCCTGATTGATCAGCTCGACGATCTCCTTGTTGACCTGACCGGCGAGCACCATCTCGACGATGTCCATCGTCTCTTCGTCGGTGACCCGCATGCCCTGCACGAACTCGCCCTTCTTGCCGACCCGGGCAAGCAGCTGTTCGATCTGCGGCCCGCCGCCATGCACCACCACCGGATTGATGCCGACCAGTTTGAGCAGCACCACATCGTGGGCGAAGCTGCGCTTCAGACGATCGTCGGTCATGGCGTTGCC
>CAMCXH010000037.1 GCA_945883285.1 Bordetella parapertussis
CTTCATGAATATTGACGTCACCCACCAGACGGGGATGGCGATGAGGCGCGAGCAGCCGATCGACCAGCGTCTGGAGACGGTCAGCCTCCTTGATGATGACCTGCGTGTATTCGCGCAGGCTCGAGCCGGACACCTCTGTCTCGAGCAACTGCGCCGCCCCCCGGATGCCGCCCAGCGGATTCTTGATCTCGTGGGCCAGATTGCGCACGAGCTCGCGATTGACCCTGACCGACTCGAGCATGCGGGCTTCGCGATCCATGCGGATGCGTTGGTCGATCTCGCGAAACTCGAGCAGCAGGGCGCCGAGTTCGCTCTCGAGGACGACCGCCACGCAGTGCACCGCAAGCGGTTCGCGGCCGATGCGCTGCAGGGTGATGTCCTGGCGTTTCTGTCCAAAGGCGTTGTTGCAGGCTTCTTCGACCAGTCCATCGATGATGCCGCCGTTGCTGAACTGGCGCGCAAACGGCGCGCCCTCGACCAGCCGCAGCGGCAATTCGAAAAGCTGCACCGCCGCCTGGTTCAGAAACCGCAGGTTGCCGCGCTCATCGAGCAGCACCACGCCACAGGCCAGCAGGTCGAGGCCGGCAAGACGCGACGACGGGTGCAGCCGCCGTTCACGTCCGCCTGGAGGCAGGCTGGCGGGGGCGGAGGGATCGGTAGACATGATGCTCCCGGACAGCGCGCGACCAGCAGTGCGCGCGCAATCGATCAGTCGCGAACCGCGCCAAGCTCGCGCCGCAGCGATGCAATCGAGGCTTCGGTACGTGCGATGTCGTCCTTGAGGCGCTGGACGCGATCGAGATAGCGCTGGTAGTTGCGCTCGTTGCCAAGGCGTTCGGGTTCGCCGTTGTTGTACTCGGCTCGCAACTCGGTCAGGCGCGCCTCTTCACCACGCAACTCATTGCCCAGGATGGCCCGGCGATCGGAATCGCGACTCTTCTGGGACGAGGCATCGACCCGCGGGAAGCTGGCAGGGGCCCCGCCACTGGCCGCACCCTGCCTGGCCGGCTGGGGCGGCAATTTGGGCGCCGGAATCGTCGAGATCGTGGGCAGATCGAGCGCCTTGCAGCGCGGCCCCGGGGCGTTCTGGTAAAGCGGCACGCCACTGTCGGTATCGCAGCGATAGACCTGAGCCGACGCCAGCATCGGGCTCAGGCACAAGCCCACAATCACGACACGCTGTCGCAGCCATGCGGGTGAACGAGGGGCAAGTTGAGTAAGCCGGGCCATGGAAGTCATCGGACGAGTTTAAAACAAAAAGGGGCGGTCGCCCGCCCCCTGCCTTGTTCCGTCTTTCGAACGGATCAAAGCGAGTAGTACATGTCGAACTCGACCGGGTGAGTGGTCATCCGGAAACGGGTGACTTCTTCCATTTTGAGCGCGATATAGGCATCAAGCATGCTGTCGCTGAAGACGCCGCCACGGGTCAGGAACTCGCGGTCTTTGTCCAGATAGTCGAGGGCCTGATCGAGCGACGAGCACACGGTCGGGATCTTCGCGTCTTCTTCCGGCGGCAGATCGTAGAGGTTCTTGTCGGCGGCTTCGCCCGGATGGATCTTGTTCTGCACGCCGTCCAGGCCGGCCATCAGCATCGCCGAGAAGGCGAGGTAGGGATTGGCAGTGGGGTCCGGGAAACGCACTTCGATACGACGGCCCTTGGGGTTGCTGACATAAGGGATACGGATCGAGGCCGAGCGGTTGCGGGCCGAATACGCCAGCTTGACCGGTGCTTCAAAGCCAGGGACCAGACGCTTGTAGGAGTTGGTACCGGGGTTGGTGATCGCGTTGAGCGCACGGGCGTGCTTGATGATGCCGCCGATGTAATACAGCGCGAAATCGGACAGACCGGCGTACTTGTCGCCGGCAAAAAGGTTGTGCCCGTCCTTCCAGACCGACTGGTGCACATGCATGCCCGAACCGTTGTCGCCCACGATCGGCTTGGGCATGAAGGTCGCGGTCTTGCCGTAGCTGTGCGCGACATTCAGGACCACATACTTCAGGATCTGGGTCCAGTCGGCACGCTGAACCAGGGTGCTGAACTTGGTACCGATTTCATTCTGGCCGGCACCGGCCACTTCGTGATGATGCACCTCGACCGGCACACCCATCTGCTCGAGAATCAGGCACATCTCGGAGCGCATGTCCTGGAAAGAATCAACCGGCGGCACCGGGAAATAGCCGCCCTTGACGGCCGGGCGATGGGCCAGATTGCCGCCCTCGAAGTGCAGGCCGGTCGACCAGCTGGCCTCCTCGGAATTGACCTTGACACCGCAACCCGACATGTCGACGTTCCAGGTCACCGAGTCGAAAATGAAGAACTCGGGCTCCGGGCCGAAGAAGGCCGCATCACCGATGCCGGTCGATTTCAGGTAGGCCTCGGCACGCTTGGCCAGCGAACGCGGATCGCGATCGTAGCCCTTGCCATCGGAAGGCTCGACGACATCGCAGCTCAGGATCAGGGTCGGCTCTTCGCGGAAGGGATCGATGTTGGCAGTGGCCGGATCAGGCATCAGCAGCATGTCCGAGGCTTCGATGCCTTTCCAGCCGGCGATCGAGGAGCCGTCAAAGGCGTGACCGGAGATGAACTTGTCTTCGTCGAAATGCGAGATCGGAACCGAGACGTGCTGCTCCTTGCCGCGGGTATCGGTGAAACGGAAATCAACGAATTTGACTTCGTTGTCCGCGATTTTCTTCATGACGTCCTGGGCAGAAGCCATCGGTGAGCTCTCCTGATTGGTGATGGTGGTAATGAGAGGGAAGTTCGGGAAGATGATTGAACCGTCAGCAGCTTCGGTGACGCCAGACCTTCAGGAAGCTGAAAGCGGCAAACCTCGGCGCGGCAGGGCCTTCAAAGCATGAAATATACCAATGTTCCGTTCTCTGACCGAACGCCTGCGGACCGATTACCTCACACAAGGACGGTCTGCTGTCATCCGAAAAATGCCACGGCGGGGCATTTTGATCCGACTTGGTGCAAATCTCAAAAAATGCGCCAACTTGGTCAGCCGAGAAAGAGCTGCTGCAGATCGTTCAGAAACCGCGCCCCCAGTGGCGACGGGCGCAGGACCGAGGGGTCGGGGTCGAGCAGACCGCGTTCGAGGGCGCGGGCGAGCGGCGCCGAAATCGCCGCCAGCGACAGGCCGGTTCGCTCGGCAAACTGCGCGACAGGCACGCCTTCGATCAGGCGAAGGGCGTTGAGCATGAATTCGAAGGGCAGATCGGCGCTCGACAGACGCCTGCGGGTCTCGATCGCGTC
The DNA here is from genome assembly GCA_945883285.1 of Bordetella parapertussis. Classification (GTDB taxonomy): domain Bacteria; phylum Pseudomonadota; class Gammaproteobacteria; order Burkholderiales; family Burkholderiaceae_E; genus UBA4615. Next base: position 3,257 of record CAMCXH010000037.1, read on the forward strand.
GCCGGCCAGCGCTGCCTCGAGATAACGGGTCGGATGACGGAATCGCGCGGTGCGCTCGATGCGGTCGTGAAAGGACAACTTGCCGTGGGCACCGGCACCGATGCCGAGGTAGTCGCCAAACTGCCAGTAGTTGAGGTTGTGGCGCGAGCGGTGCCCGGCCCGGGCATAGGCCGAAACCTCGTAGTGGACCAGCCCGGCGGCCGCGGTGGCGGCCTCGATTTGCTCCTGCATGTCGGCGGCCAGATCATCGTCGGGCAGACCGGGGGGCGGTCGGCTGGCAAACAGGGTATTGGGCTCGATGGTGAGGTGGTAACAGGACAGGTGCGGCGGCTCAAAAGCCAGTGCCTGCGCCAGGTCGGCGGCGAGCCCGGCGGCGTCCTGGCCGGGCAAGGCATACATCAGATCGAGATTGAAGGTCTCAAAGATGTCGGCGACTGCGCCGGCCGCCTCAAGGGCCTGGCGCCGGTCGTGTACCCGGCCGAGCACCTTGAGCTTTTGCTCATCGAAACTCTGGATGCCCAGCGAGAGGCGATTGACGCCAGCCGCACGAAAGCCCTTGAATTTTGCCATCTCGAAGGTGCCCGGGTTGGCCTCAAGCGTGATTTCGGCATCGGGCGACAGGCGCAACAGCGCGCGGATATCGGTCAGCAACCGGTCGATCGAGTCGGGCGAAAACAGGCTCGGCGTGCCGCCACCGATAAAGACCGTTTGCACGATGCGGCCCCAGACCAGCGGCACCGAGGCTTCAAGATCGGCCCGCAGGGCATCGAGATAGCGCTGCTCGGGCAACTCGTCGAACTCATGCGAATTGAAATCGCAATAGGGACATTTGCGCAGGCACCAGGGCAGGTGCACATAGAGCGACAGCGGCGGCAGCTGCGTGAGCGTCGTGAAGGAGGTGCCTCGTCGCGACAGCGATGCCGCGGAGATCCGGGCCAGTTCGGTCATCGACCGGGAGCGGCTGCGCCGGGCAGCAAACGGGCATGACCGAGCCGGGCGATCAGATCGCGCATGGCCTGTGCGCGATGGCTCACGCGGTTCTTGAGCTCGGACGACATCTCGGCGGCGGTCAGGCGCAGATCGGGCAGCAAAAAGTGCGGGTCGTAGCCGAAGCCCCCCTCGCCGCGCGGCTCGGCGATGATCTCGCCAAACCACAGGCCATCGGCGATCAGCGGCTGCGGATCGGTGGCCGAGCGCACCAGCACCAGCACGCAGTAGTAAAAGGCGCTGCGATCGGCATGACGCGCAAGCTCGCTCACCAGCCGGGCATTGTTGGCAGCATCAGAACGATGATGGTCGTCACCTGAAGCATAGCGGGCCGACCTGACGCCGGGCGCGCCGCCCAACGCCGGCGCACACACGCCCGAGTCGTCGGCCATCGCCGGCAGTCCGGTGACCCGGCTGGCATGGCGGGCTTTGGTGAGCGCATTTTCGATGAAGGTCTCAAACGGCTCCTCGGCATCGGTCACGCCGAGTTCGCCCTGCGCAATCAGCTCGATGCCTGTGGGCGCAAGCAGGGCCTGCATCTCGCGCAGCTTGCCCCGGTTGCCGGAGGCCAGGACAACGCGCGACAGGACATCGGTGGTGCTCATTGGTACTGGATAGTCTGCAGCTCAGGCCACCAGACCGATCGCCTGGCGCTGCGCCAGTGTCAGCTGACCGATGCCGTGGGCGGCCAGATCGAGCAGCCGATCGACCTGCGTACGAGAAAACGGCCGGCCCTCGGCAGTCCCCTGCACTTCGACGATGCCACCCGACCCGGTCATGACGACATTCATGTCGGTATCGCAACTCGAGTCTTCGGCGTAATCGAGATCGAGCAGCGCCGCGTCGCGCCACAGACCGACCGAGACCGCGGCCACCGAATCGGTCAATGGCGACTCGGTAATGAGGTCGCGGGCGCGCAGCCACTCGACCGCGTCATGCACCGCCACCCAGGCGCCGGTGATGGCGGCTGTGCGGGTGCCGCCGTCGGCCTGCAGCACATCGCAGTCGATCTGGACGGTGCGCTCGCCAAGTCGATTGAGGTCGATGACCGCGCGCAGGCTGCGGCCGATCAGACGCTGGATTTCCTGGGTGCGACCCGACTGCTTGCCACGCGCTGCCTCGCGATCATTGCGGGTATTGGTAGCCCGCGGCAGCATGCCGTATTCGGCGGTCACCCAACCCTGGCCCTTGCCGCGCAGAAAAGGCGGTACTTTTTCTTCGACGCTCGCAGTGCACAGAACCCGCGTGTCGCCGAATTCGACCAGCACCGAACCCTCGGCATGGCGGGTGAATCCGCGCGTCAGGCGCACCGCACGCAGCGCATCCTGAGCGCGACCGCTCGGCCGATCAGCGGCGACGGGCAATGCAGTGGACGATAAATCAGGCAATCCGGTCATGCAGTCCCCCCTTGAGGATCTTCGTTGGAGCGCAGAATCGCCTGCCGGATCTCGCTGATCTGACGTTCGATGTCTTCTTCGCTCATTTCTGAACTCGATACATCGTCATCGTCGAACTGACCGATGGCGATCGTGGTGGTGACTGCGCCTTCCGGCAGGTTGATCGATGAGAGCGTGGGCAGCTCGACATCGGCATTGCTGCCCTCCCAGCTGAGCGCGACCACGGTGGCATTGTCGGCGGTACGACCATTGTGCGCCACCGCCCGCTCGACCAGGCCCGGCACGACGTCGGCAACCGGCCCTGCCTGAAAGGCACTCGCAAAGCCGCTGTCCGGCAGGCCCGACCAGAAGCCATCGGTGCACAGGACCAGCAGATCGCCATGGGCCAGCCGTACCCGCGAGGTGGTTTCCAGACTCGGATCCTGCGGTGAGCCCAGACAATTGAGGACCTTGTTGCGCTCGGGATGGGTCTCGAGCTCGTCGGGCGAAATCAGACCGAGCGAGGCCATTGCCTGCACCTTCGAGTGATCGAGCGTGCGCGACATGATGCGGGAGCCCCGCAGCCAGTAGAGCCGCGAATCACCGGCATGCGCCCACCAGGCAAAACCGTCCTGCACCACGCAGGCGATGACGGTGGTGCGAGGCGCCTCGGGCAAATTCTTGCGGGCCTGGTATTGCAGCAACTCGCGGTGCGATGCCATCAGCGCTGCCTCGAGGAAACCCGACGGATCGGTCAGCCTTGGCGTGGCCATCTTCTGGAAGAGCCCGGCGCAGGCCTGTACCGTCAATTGCGCCGCCACCTCGCCGCGGATATGGCCGCCCATGCCGTCGGCCACCACCATCAGCAGGGACTCACGCGAGTAGCAGTAGCCCATCCGATCCTGATTGATCGAACGTCCCCCCTGATCGGTGTCCTGGAAAATCGTGAAACGCATCGCGCGAGCCCCTGTGTCAGACCGTCAGGACGGCGTCTTGTTCGTCGGCCACGTCACCGTGGAATCGGCGCGGGAGGCGCGGCGGCGATTCGACAGCGAATCGAGCCATCGCGAAAAGCCGGCCGGTCGCGAGGGCACCGGCACGGGCGGTGTCGTGGACGGCTCGCGCAGCGCCTTTTGCAGGGCAAAGACGCTCTGGGGGCGTTCGAGCGGATTCTGCTTCAGGCACCAGTGGACGATGTCGACCAGCTGCTGCGAGTAGAGCTGCACCGCGTTCTGAAGGGCGGCATCGACCTTGTCATTGAGGCCGCGCTGATCGGCCGCTTGCGGCGGCGATCCGATCATGCAGGCATACATGGTGGCGCCGAGCCCGTAGATGTCGGTCCAGGGGCCGAGATTCTGATTGCGTCGGTAGAGCTCGGGCGCCGCAAAACCAGGCGTATACATCGGAAAGAGCTTGGGCGCATCCTGGGTCAGGGTCTGACGCGAGGCACCGAAGTCGAGCAGCATCGGCGAGCCGTCCTGGCGAAGATAGACATTGGCCGGCTTCAGATCGAGGTGCAACAGCCGGTTGGCATGCACTTCGCGCAGCCCGTTCATGACCTGCGAGAAGATCCGCCGGATATGTCGCTCGGGCAGCACCTCACGACCGGGCTTGCCGCGAAAGCGAATGATCAGCTCCTGCAGGCTGCGGCCGCGTTCATAAGCCATCACCATATAGACGGTGTCATTGGCCCGGAAAAAATTCAGCACCCGGACCACATTGGGATGCAGGATGCGCGCCAGCGCCCTGCCCTCCTCGAAGAAGCACTTCAGGCCGTTGTGATACGTCGGGAGGTTTTCAGCGCTGACGAAGGGAACGAGTTCGCCGCCGGAACGCTTGACCAGCGAACTTGGCAGGTACTCTTTGAGCGCGACCGATTGGCCTTCGCTGTCGTCGGCGAGATAGACGATCGAAAAACCGCCGCTGGCGATCTTCCTTACAATGCGGTAACCGCCGACCTCAAGCCCTTCGGGCAGCGGCGCGTTTGTCTGAGTCGCCATAGGGGCACATTGTAATGAACTCGAAGCCCAGCGGTGTGCACAGCATGACCGGCTATGGGACCGCCTCAGCCGACCATCCATCAGGCGCACTGAGCATCGAACTGCGGTCGGTCAATTCACGCTATCTCGATATCGCTTTTCGGCTGCCCGACGATCTGCGCGCACTCGAACCCATGCTGCGCGAATCGCTCAACAGCCGCGGACTGCGCGGCAAGATCGACTGCCGCGCCGCGATTCAGTCACGCACCGCAGCCCGCCCGACGGTGCTGATTCGACCCGGCTCGCTCGAAGCGCTGCATGCCGCGCAAAGCGAAGTCCATCGGCATTTCGCCGATGCCGCGCCGCTGACGGTGGCCGACTGTCTGCGGTTTCCGGGCGTCATCGACGATGCACAGCCCGACGCCGCCCAATGGATGGCCGCCTTTCGGCCCCTGATCGAGATGGCGATCGACGAGCTGCTCGCCAGTCGGGCCCGTGAAGGCGCGAGGCTGGCCGGCATTATCGGGCAGCGCGCCCAGGCAATGTCAGCGATCGTGGCCCAAGTGCAGACCCGGGCGCCGGCGCTGGTCGCGCAGTTCGCAGAGCGTTTGTCCGAGCGGCTGCGCGAGGCCGCCGCAACCGGTCTCGCCGGATCGGCCGTGCCGCTGGACGAGGCGCTCGCCCGGATCCGACAGGAAGTCTCGCTGCACGCCATGCGGGTGGATGTCGCCGAGGAGCTCAACCGGCTCGAGATCCATATCACCGAGATGATCCGCGTGATCGACCAGGGCGGGCAGGTCGGCAAGCGGCTCGACTTTCTGATGCAGGAGCTCAACCGCGAGGCCAATACCCTTGGCTCGAAGGCCACCGGAATCGATGTGACCCAGGCCTCGGTCGAATTGAAGCTGCTGATCGATCAGATCCGCGAGCAGGTGCAAAACCTGGAGTAGCCGCATGTCCGACAACGTCCAAGCCATCCAGCCCCCCGATCCAACCCATTGCGGCAGCCTGCTCATCGTGGTCGCGCCCTCGGGCGCCGGCAAGACCTCGCTGGTGAGGCATTTGCTGGCCGAGCGCGACGGCGTGCGGCTGTCGGTGTCATTTACCACCCGCGCACCGCGCCCAAGCGAGCGAAACGGCGTGGACTACCACTTTGTTTCCGAATCCGAATTCACCGCGCGACGCGATGCCGGTGAGTTTCTGGAGTGGGCGCTGGTGCACGGCAACTACTACGCCACCTCAAAAGCCTGGATTGCCGGACAGATGGCCGAAGGGGTGGACATCGTGCTCGAGATCGACTGGCAGGGCGCCGCCCAGATCCGCCGGCTCTTTCCGCAGGCGATCTCGATCTTCATTGCGCCGCCGTCGCTCGAGACACTGCGCGAGCGCCTCACGGTACGCGGCCAGGATTCGCCCGAGGTGATCGAGCGCCGGATGACCGCTGCGCACGGCGAACTCAAGCATGCCGACGAATGCCAATATGTTATTATCAATCAAGACTTTGCTGAGGCTTGCCGGGTTCTGTCGGGGCTTCTCGATGCAGCACGGGCAAGGTTCGAGCAGCAGCGCCAGCGATATTCCCAACTCTTTGACGCGCTGGGCATGAGCAAGCACCAGCCTTCCTGACGCGGCAATCGAGTCATCTGCGCGTCACCCTGGTTTCACCGATTTGTCGCCGACTCATCGCCGATTTGTCATTTTTTTCCGCTCACTCTCCTCTGGCAGGATTCCCTAATGGCCCGTATCACCGTCGAAGATTGCCTCAAGCAGATCCCCAACCGTTTCGAGCTCACGCTGACCGCGACCTACCGCGCACGCATGCTCGCGCAGGGGCATGCCCCCAAAATCGACAGCAAAGACAAGCCCACCGTTACGGCACTGCGCGAAATCGCTGCGGGCAAGGTCGGGCGCGAGATGCTGCGCCGCGTACCCACCTGAGCCTTTTGCGGCAGGCTGACCGATGAAACACGACGACTCGGTCACCACGCCAAAACGGCGCGCCGCCCCGGTGCGCCCAGCCGCCGGTCAATCCGGCACCAATCCTCGCGGTCTGCGCCGCCAGACGGCAAATCCGCCTGACGACGACGTCTTCGTCGTACCGGTTGACGAACGCCGGATTGTCTCGCTGGCCGCACTCACCCAGGCCGCTGCGAGTTACCTCACCGAAGCCGATGTCAAGCGGGTCCGCGAGGCCTATCGCTTTTCCGACAGTTCGCACCTCGGGCAGTTCCGCACCAGCGGCGAGCCCTACATCTCGCACCCGATCGCGGTCGCCGAAATCTGCGCCGGCTGGAGACTCGACGCCGAGTCCCTGATGGCCGCGCTGCTGCACGATGTCATGGAAGATTCAGGCGTCGGCAAGCAGCAGATGGTCGAGCGTTTCGGACCGAATGTGGCCGAACTCGTTGACGGGCTGTCCAAGCTCGACAAGGTCGAATTCGCCAGCCGCGAACAGGCGCAGGCCGAGAGCTTTCGCAAGATGCTGCTGGCCATGGCGCGCGACGTCCGCGTCATTCTGATCAAGCTCGCCGATCGGCTTCACAACATGCGCACGCTGGGCGCGGTCGAGCGCAGCAAGCAGCGGCGCATCGCTGCCGAGACCCTCGACATTTATGCGCCGATTGCCAACCGGCTCGGGCTGAACGATCTCTACCGCGAGCTGCTCGACCTCAGCTTTCGCGCGCAGCACCCGTTCAGGCATCGCACCCTCACCCGCGCCCTGACGGCTGCCCGCGGCGTACGCCGCGAAGGGCTGGGCCGCGTGCTCGACTCGGTCGACAAGTCGCTGCTCAAGATGGGTGTCAAGGCCGAAATGGTCTCGCGTGAAAAGGCGCTTTGGTCCATCTACAGCAAGATGCGCGAAAAACAGCTTTCGTTTTCGCAGGTGATGGATGTCTTCGGCATCCGGCTGCTGGTCGATGACCTGCCCTCGTGCTATCTGGCGCTTGGCGCATTGCATCAGACCTTCAAGCCGATTCCGGGTCGCTTCAAGGATTACATCGCGATCCCCAAAGTGAACGGCTATCAGTCGCTGCACACCACTGTCGTGGGCCCTTATGGCACGCCGGTCGAATTCCAGGTGCGTACCCGCGAAATGAATCAGCTGGCCGAGACCGGCGTTGCCGCCCACTGGCTCTACAAGGCCGATGAGGAAAGCTTCACCGACCTGCAAAAGCGCACGCATCAGTGGCTCAAGTCATTGCTCGACATCCAGCACAAGACCGGCGATTCGATCGAGTTCATCGAACATGTGAAGGTCGATCTGTTCCCGGATGCGGTCTATGTCTTTACGCCCAAGGGCCATATCCGCGCATTGCCACGGGGGGCAACCACCATCGACTTCGCCTACAGCGTGCACACCGACGTCGGCAACCAGTGCGTGGCCGCGAAGGTCAACGGTCAGCCGGTGCCGCTTCGCACCGAACTGCAGAACGGCGATGTGATCGAGATCGTCACCGATGCCGATTCGCGCCCGAATCCGGCCTGGCTGGGCTTCGTGAGCACCGGCAAATCGCGCTCCGAAATCCGCCATTTCCTGCGGACCATGAAATACGGCGAGTCGGCCGATCTCGGCAAACGCTTGCTTGAGCAGTCGCTGGCGGCATTGCGCATCGATGCCGGTTCGCTCGACAGCGCGCTGCTCGAAAAAAATGCCCGCGATGCCGGCGCAAAGTCGCTCGACGAACTCTATGCCGATGTCGGTCTGGGTCGACGGCTGGCACCGGTCGTGGCCCGCAGCATCGCCCTCGAGATGAGCGCCCGGCCGGCTGCAGCCGCATTCACTCCGCGCCCCTTGCCGATCACCATCCATGGCACCGAGGGCACGGCGATCCAGTGCTCACCCTGCTGCCTGCCGTTGCCGGGCGATTCGGTGTTGGGCCATCTGCGAGGCGGCCATGGGCTGGTGATTCATCGCACCGAATGCGATTCGGCCAGGCGCCAGCGCCAGAAAGACGCCGAGCGCTGGATCGATGTCGATTGGGGCGACGAGGTGCGAGGCCTGTTTCGCACGATCATCGAAGTGCAAATCCGCGAAGACCGTGGCGCGCTCGCACGAGTCGCCGCCGAAATTGCCGCCTCGGAGGCGAATATCGTCACCGTCTCGATGGACGACGAACCCGACCGTGTGGCCACGATGCGCTTTACGCTGCAGGTGCACGATCGCCAGCACCTGGCGCGCGTCTTCCGGCAACTGCGCAAACACACCGATGTGAGCCGGATCACCCGGATGATGACGGTGGCTCGCGCAGGCTGATGCGGTCGGGCTGATGCGGTCGGGCTGATGCGGTCGGGCTGATGCGGTCAATGACGAGCTGATGCCGTCGATCGCTTTGCGCAGCACCAGCAGGCGCTGCACGCTTGGGCACCATGCGTCATCGATCCAGTCACTCAGTAGGTCACCGTCAGGATCTCGAGCTCAAGCCGACCCGCCGGCGTGAGCAGCGACACCAGATCGCCTTCATGCGCCTTGATCAGCGCCTTGGCCACCGGCGACACCCAGCTGATCAGACCATTGAGCGGATCGACTTCATCGACGCCGACGATGCGTACCTTCCGCTCGATGCCATCCGACTGCAGGTAGGTCACGGTCGCGCCGAAAAAAATCTGTTCGTTGCCGCGCTGTTGGGCTGAGTCGACCACCTCTGCCCGGTCGAGCCGACGAGTCAGAAAGCGGATTCGCCGATCGATCTCGCGAAGCCGCTTCTTGCCGTAGAGATAGTCGCCATTTTCGGACCTGTCACCGTTGGAGGCCGCCCACGAGACGATGCGAACCACCTCGGGCCGGTCGGTATCGAGCAGCTGCAGCAGCTCGGCCTTCATCCGGGCATGGCCCTCGGGCGTGATGTAGTTGGGCGGTGCCGGGCCCGAAGGTTCAGAGCCGGCCGAGGGGTCGAGGTCATCATCGTCCTCATCGGTGTCTTCCTTGACGAAGGCCTTGTTCATCGCTCAGTGCTCATACGTCAGCGCTCCCCGCTCTGTTCCTGAAATGATTGACCGGCTGTCGGGCGCCGGTGACCACCTGCAAGCTGTGATCGAATTCCAAGGCAAGCAGCCAGGGCCGCGCCATAATCTGGCGATGCGCATCCCACCACCCGAACGGAAAACCGATCTGAAGCACGAGATCGAACTGATTCGCGATGCCGCCAGGGCAATGGAGCGGCTTGACGAAATGTCGACGACGCAGCCGCAGATATCGGACGCCACGCGAGGTGCGCTGATCAGGGTCATCAAGCATGATCTCGCACAGATCGCCCGCAGTCTGCCGCGTCCCGAGCCGCACACGCTTGCCGAGGAAATCGCGGCATTCGCCGAGCTCGAATCACGGCTCGACGAATTGCCCAAAGCTTAGTTGCGCCCAATCGCGAGGCACCGGAACTGCCTCGGACGTCGCCAGGGCTCAGCCGGCCACCGCCATCTGACCGATCAGCATCGATCCGGTGCGATAGGCACCCCGCTGAACTTCGTCGGCGCCGATTGCCACAATGTCGGAAAAAATATCTTTCAGATTGCCGGCGATGGTGATTTCTTCGACCGGGTACTTGATGCGCCCGCCCTCGACCCAATAGCCGCTTGCGCCGCGCGAATAATCGCCGGTAAGAATGCTGACGCCATGCCCGAGCAGCTCGGTCACGAACAGCCCGGTACCCAGCTTCTTCAGCATCGCCTTGAGATCATCGCGCGGATCGGTGTGCCGGCTGGTGAGTGACAGGCGATGCGCGCCGCCGGCATTGCCGGTGGTCTTCATGCCGAGCTTGCGCGCCGAGTAGGTCGACAGGAACCAGCCCTCGAGGACGCCAGCGGTCACTACCGAGCGCGGATGCGTGGCCACGCCCTCATCATCAAACGCGCTGCTGCCAAATGCGCCCGGCTGATGCGGGTCTTCATGGATATCGAGATGGGGCGAAAACACCTGGGTGCCGAGCGCATCGACCAGAAAACTCGCCTTGCGGTAGAGCGAACCGCCACTGGCCGCACCCACGAAACTGCCGAGCATGCCGCAGGCAAGCGGCGCTTCGAGCAGCACCGGCACACGCCGGGTCGAGAGCTTTTTCGCGCCCAGACGCGACAGCGCCCGCTGCGCGGCATAACGCCCGACCGCTTTGGGATCGGCCAGATCAGTCGCACGCCTTGCCATCGAATACCAGTCGTCGCGCTGCATGGCGCGTCCGCGACGGGCGATCGGGGCAATCGAGATCGAGTGGCGGCTATACGGATATCCGCCCATGAAACCGAGGCTGTTGGCCGAGATGAAATGGCCATGGCTGGCCCCCACACCCGCGCCTTCGGTGTTCACGATGGCAGGACTCACCGCAAAGGCGGCCGCCTCCATGCGGCAGGCCAGATCGATGGCTTCTTCAGCTTCGATCGCCCAGGGGTGAAAGAGTGCAAGGTCCTTCGGGGCGCGCTCGAGCGTGTCGGGGTCGGGCAGACCGGCGAAGCTGTCTTCACCGGTAAAACGGGCAATTTCGTAGGCTGCCTTGACGGTCTGATTGATGGCTTCGTCGCCGAAATCGCTGGTACTGGCGTGGCCTTTTCGGTCACCGATATAGACCGAGACGCTCAGCCCCTTGTCGCGGGTCTGTTCGATGGTCTCGACCTTGCCCTTTCGCACATTGATCGACAGACCCGAGCCTTCGGAGACGTCGGTGGAGGCTGCGGTGGCACCAAGCTTTGCGGCACGTTCAAGCACCGACTGGGCAAGATCTTCGAAACGGGCGCGGCTGTAGTCGAACATGGTGAAAGACCGGGGCAAACCGGTACGAGGCGGTCAAAAATCGGCGGGAAAAAAGTGGCTGTCGAAGCGGCTGGCGCAGGACGACCGGCTATCATAGCGCGCCCATGAAGCCGCCTCCCTACGATACCCACAGCCACGACGACCCCGACGCAGACGACGACGATCTGCCGCTGGGCCCAAGCAAAACCCAGCGCAAGCGTGAGTCCCACGAACTCCAGGCGCTTGGCGAGACCATCGTCGGCTTGCCCAAAGCGCGGCTCGACAAGCTCGCCCTGCCCGAACCGCTGCTCGATGCGGTGATGCTCGCGCGCAAGATCACCGCGCACGAGGGCCGCAGACGCCAGATGCAGTACATCGGCAAACTCATGCGCCGGGTCGATGCCGATGCGATCCGTGCGGTGCTGGTGGTCGATGACGACCGCCATCGTGCCGAGACCGCGATCATGCATGCCGCCGAGCGCTGGCGCGATGCCCTGATCGCCGAGCCCGGGCGGCTCACCGAATTCGTCGGCAAATATCCGGTTGCGGCCTTGCGCAATCTGCATCCGATGATCCGGTCGGCGGCCACCGAAGTCTCACGCGCGCAGCACGGTCGCCACTACCGCGAACTGTTTCGTGAGCTGCGCGACATCATGAGCGCGGAGCTTGGCGGCAGTGATAGCGCTGACGATTCCGATGAATGATTCCGCCGATTGCCTCAGACCAGTCAGGCCCCAGCCGACGCCCGATTCGAGACCTGCCATCCCTCTGATGCCATGAGTGACACACCATCTGCCGACAATGCCGCCGCGTCACGCCCCCTGCGCATCGGGCTGGTCTCGATCTCCGACCGAGCATCAACCGGTGTCTATGCCGATGCCGGTATCCCGGCGCTTGAGACCTGGCTCACTGCCGCGCTCACCACGCCCTTCGAACTCGAGACCCGCCTGATTCCGGATGAGCAGGCCGAGATCGAGCGCACCCTGATCGATCTGGTCGATGTCGTCGACTGCCACCTGGTGCTGACCACCGGTGGCACCGGTCCGGCCCGCCGCGATGTGACGCCCGAGGCGACGCTGGCAGTGGCCGACAAGGAAATGCCCGGCTTTGGCGAGCAAATGCGCCAGATCAGCCTGAATTTCGTGCCGACCGCGATCCTCTCGCGCCAGGTGGCGGTGATCCGGGGCGGCGCGCTGATCATCAATCTGCCCGGGCAACCGAAGTCGATCCAGGAGACGCTGCAAGGCCTGGCAGCATCGCCGGCAAGCGGCGATAAACCGGCGCGTGCGGCAGTGCCGGGCATCTTCGCTGCGGTGCCTTACTGCCTCGACCTGATCGGTGCGCCTTATGCCGAAACGAATGAGGCGGTCTGCAAGGCCTTCAGGCCTAAGTCGGCGAAGAAGGGCTGATTAAAGCCTGATGCCGCCCTGATGCCGCCCTGATGCCGCCCTGATGCCGCCCTGATGCCGCCCTAATGCCGCCGGCACTCGATCACGCCCTCAACCCCCCGCACCGCCCCCAGGGTCTGATCGAGTTGCGCGATGTCGGTCACCTCGATCGTGAACTGCATCTGCGCCACACCCGACTGGCTGCGGGTTCGCACCTCGGTGACATTGAGCCGGTCACGCGAAAACACATCCGATACATCGCGCAGCAGGCCTTGCCGGTCGTTGGCCCGCAGGATCACATCCACCGGATAGACGCGCCGCGCTGCCGAACCCCCGCCTTTTTTGCCCGATGGCGCCTGGGCCGCCGCCTGCCAGTCGCCCCAGGCGGTTTCGAGCACCCGCTCGGGTGAGCGCCGCGCCATCTCGGCAAAACTGCGGCAATTGACGCGGTGGACCGACACGCCGCGACCGCGGGTCACGAATCCGACAATCGGATCGGGGGGCGCCGGCCGACAGCAGCGCGCCAGCTGCGTCATCAGAAAATCGACACCGACCACCAGCACAGGGCTGCCGCCTGAGGCACCGCTGCGAGACGGCCGGGTCAGCCGCTGCAAGGCCTCGGCTTCGCCTTCCGGCTCGCGAACCGGTTCGGCTTCACGCACCGCCTCTTCAAGCATCCTCGGCCCGACTTCCTCGCGATTGACCGCCAGAAAGAGCTCATCGGCCGAGGCGAACTTCAGTCGCCGCGCGAATTCATCCAGCGAAAGCGCGGTGCGGCCTTCACGCTGCAGCAGGCGCTCGACCTTCTCGCGTCCGTTGGCCAGGTCGCGAGCAAGTTCGAGCGCATTGAACCATTGCCGCACCTTCGCCCGCGCCCGCGGGCTGCGCACGAACCCAAGCTGCGGGTTGAGCCAGTCGCGCGAGGGGCCATCCTGTCCGCTGCCAGACCGCGCGACCACCACCTCGATGGTCTGGCCATTGCGCAGCACGGTGTTGAGCGGCACCAGATGCCCGTCGACCCGGGCCCCGCGACAGCGATGGCCAAGGCCTGTATGCACGTGATACGCGAAGTCAACCGGCGTGGAGCCTGCCGGCAGTTCGATCACCCTGGACTGCGGTGTCAGCAGATAGATGCGCTCACCCTCGCCACCACCCGCAGTCGAGACCTTGCCGCCGAGGGTTGCGCCGACCTCCTGCTGCCACATCAGCAGCTGACGCATCCACTCCACACGCGCCTGCGGACTGCCGCTGGCCACACCGGTCGATGCCTCCTTGTATCGCCAGTGCGAGGCCACACCAAACTCGGCATGCTGATGCATCGCCCGGGTGCGGATCTGGATCTCGAGCGGCCGATCATCGTCGGCGATCACCACGGTATGCAGAGACTGATAGCCATTGGGCTTGGGCCGCGAGATGTAATCGTCGAATTCGCGCGGGATCGGCGGCCAGATCTCGTGCACCAGGCCCAGGACGGTGTAGCACTCTCGGGTATCGGCCACCAGCACCCGAAACGCGCGAAGATCCTGGACTTCGTCAAAGCTCAGGTCCTTGGTGCGCATTTTGTTGTAGATGCTGTAGAGATGCTTCGGGCGCCCGCTCACGTCGGCGACCACCCCGGCCTCCCGCAGCGCGGCCCGCAGCCGCTCGACCGCACCCGCCACGAACTGCTCGCGCTCGAGGCGCCGCTCTTCAAGCTGGCCGGCAATCCCGCGATAGAGCTCTGGCTCGAGAAATCGGAAGGCCAGGTCCTCCAGCTCCCACTTGAGCTGACCAAGACCGAGGCGGTTGGCCAGCGGCGCGAGCACTTCAAGGGTCTCGCGCGCCACCGCCTGTGCAGGCTCGGTCTTTGTCCGGGCATGGTGGCGCAGGGTCTGCAGGCGGGAGGCAAGCCGGATCAGCACCACGCGGATGTCGCTGGCCATCGCCAGCGTCATGCGTCGCAAGGTCTCGAGCTCTTCGCCGGTACTGGGCGCATCGGCCTTGAGCGTGAGGTCCTTGAGGCGGAGCAGCTCGCGCATCCCTTCAACCAGTACCCGCACCTCGGTGCCGAACCGCGCCTCGATCTCATCCAGCGCCAGCGCCTTGCCCGGCACGAAGAGAACGCCCGCCAGACGCGTCGCCTCATCCACCCGCAGTGCCTCGAGAATCGCCAGCGTGCCGCCGGCATGATCGGCCAGTGACTCATCCGGTTCGCCGGCTGACTCAGGCAAGACGCCTGCCCGCTCACGCACCAGCGTCAACGCCTCGATCAGCGCCTGCGACGCGGCCGGCGCCGGATCATCGATCGCCTGAGCAGCGGGCGCACCGATGCCGGGCAAGCCGGCTGGGGTTGGAGGTGGTGAATTCATGGGGACTGGCATTATAGGGAGCCAATCCTTCCTGCCGTCCTGCCATGATCTGGCCGCGCAAAGCCCGCCGCGAACTCGTCGTTGACCTCCAGGTCTGGGAGCGTCTGCAGTCTGATTGGCCCTGTCTGCGCGGGCTGAGCGACGCTGAGTCCAAGCTCATGCGCGAGCTGATCGCCGGTTTTCTGACGAGCAAAACCGTTACCGGCGCACAGGGCCTGGCGCCGGATGACGACATGCGCCTGGCCATCGCCGCGCAGGCCTGCCTGCCGATCCTGCACCTGGGGCTGGCGCACTATGGCGACTTCGTCGAGATCGTGGTCCATCCCGGCGCATTCCTGGTGCGACGCCAGCTCACCGACGAGGACGGACTGGTCCATGAATTCGACGATGTCCTGGCCGGCGAGGCGATGGACGGCGGGCCGGTGGTCCTGTCCTGGGACGACATCCGGCCTCAGACAGACTCCCGAGACGCGCCTGATCAGTCGATGTCGAACATCGTCATCCATGAATTCGTCCACAAACTCGATATGGCCGATGGCCAGGCCAATGGCTGCCCGCCGATGCCCGCGAGCCTGAAAAAGCGATGGGAGACCACGCTTTTCGAAGCTTTCGATGACTTTTGCAGCCAGCTCGATGCCATCGAGGCGGCGATTCCGGCCGATATCGACCCTCAGAGCGAGGCGGCCGATGCCTGGTTTGCCCGATTGCCACTCGACCCCTATGCCGCCACCGATGAGGCGGAGTTCTTTGCCGTTGCCGCAGAAGCCTTTTTCGTGAGCCCGATCAGCTTCCAGCAATCGTATCCGGGCCTTTATGAGTGCTTTTCGGTGTACTTCAGACAGGACCCGGTTTCCCGGGTATCGTGAGGCCGGCAGCAACTGACACAAAATTGTCACGAAAAATATATTTTTTGCAATGCTGCCGACAAATCATTCGATCACCCTGTAATCAAGCGTTCGCGACACACTGCCGCAATGCAACAGGAAGTAGACTCTCCTGTCAGCTGAACCGCAGGACGTTCTGCCAGCTGACAGCCTCCGGATCCCGTTTGTGCCGTAGTTCCTCGCGGCCCCTCCCTCGCCACGCTAAGCTCAAGCCACAATGATCCGCGTTTTCAATCACTATCTCTCCATCCGTCTGCTGTTGCTGACCTTGCTCGAAGGCGTCGTCCTTTTTCAGTCGGTCGTTTTCGGCTTCCAGGCGCGGTTAGCGGGATCGCTCGAAGCCATCCCGCTGATGGAAGCCGGCGTTTTCACCTTCATCATGCTGATGTCGATGTCGGCGCTCGGCCTGTATCAGACTCAGGCAGAGAGCTTCCGAACGACCGTCAACCGGGTTTTGATCGCCTACGGTATGTCGCTGCTGCTGATCAGCCTGGTCTTTTATCTCTTTCCCGAGACATATATCGGTCGCGGTGTGATGGCCTGGAGTTCGCTGCTGGCGCTCGGCAGTGTCCTGTTGCTGAGAATGAGCTTTTTCTGGCTCACCGACATCGGTCTGCCCAAGCGTCGTGTCCTGGTGCTGGGCAACGGCGCAGAAGCCGAGGCAGTGATCCGCTGCCTGCACAAGCGTGCCGGCCGCCAGTCGGTTCAATATGCAGGCCTGTATCCGGTCATGCCGCAGCGTGATACCAAAGGCGTTGAGCGGCCACTCAATCACGACCTGCTGCGTCGCACCGCTGACGAGCTCAGAGTCTCCGAAATCGTGATCGCAGTGCGCGAGCGTCGGGGTGGCGTGCTGCCGCTGCGTCAGCTGCTCGACGCAAGGCTCAATGGCATCAAGGTCATGGACCTGCAGTCCTTCTACGAGCGCGAAGAAGGTGTGTTGCGCATCGACAGCATGCGGGCGAGCTGGATGATCTTTGGCAACGGCTTCGACCAGGGCATGACCCGAGACCTGGTCAAGCGCCTCTTCGATCTGATCGCCTCGGCAAGCCTGCTGCTGCTGGCCATGCCGATCCTGCTGCTGGCCATGATCGCGGTGGTCATCGACAGCGGGTTCCCGATCTTCTACTCGCAGGAGCGGGTCGGTTTCGGCGGACGGCATTTCAGAATTCTCAAGCTGCGCACAATGCGCACCGACGCCGAAAAGGGCGGCCAGGCGGTCTGGGCAGTGGCCAAGGACCCGCGCATCACCCGTGTCGGCAACTTCCTGCGCCGCACCCGCATCGACGAATTGCCCCAGCTCTGGACGGTGCTCACCGGCCACATGAGTTTCGTGGGCCCGCGCCCCGAGCGGCAATTCTTCGTTGATCAGCTGGTCGAAAAAATTCCTTTCTACGACGTTCGCCATTCGGTCAAACCCGGTGTCACCGGCTGGGCGCAAGTGCGATATCCCTATGGGGCTTCGCTGGAAGACGGTCTGGCCAAGCTCCAGTACGACCTCTACTACGTCAAGAATCACTCGCTGTTTCTCGATCTGATGATCCTGGTCGAGACGATCCAGGTGGTGTTGCTCGGCAAGGGCGCACGCTGAGCGAGGCTGCTGCGTCACTGGGATTTCTCGGTTACGGCGCGGCGGCGCTTGCCTGGGTCGCACTTGCCGTCCTGCTGGTCCTTCGCAAAAGCTGGCTGTCGCTCGGGGCACTGCTGATCGCTGCCTGTGGTGTTCAAGTCGTGTGGGCGGCGATGCTGGCTTCGGCAACCACCGCTCGCGCGCCGATCCCCGAACTGCTGTATCTGGCCGAGGCGCTGCGACCACTGGCCTGGACCGGCTTCATGATCGCGGTCCTGCGCCGGCAGGTCAGTCCGACCGAGCTGGTGATCGGCACCGCACTTGCCATCGTCATCGCCGGTGCACAGTTCGCCTCGGCGCTCTTCAATCTGGGCCCTCAGGAGCGCTTCGGCACCGGCCTGCTCGCCTCCGTCCTGGTACTGGTCTGTCTGGAGCAGCTCTATCGCAATCTGCCCGACGGGCAACGCTGGTCGATCAAGTTTCTTTGCCTGGCGCTGCTGGCCATCTTTGGCTTTGACGTGGTGCTCTACAGCGACGCCCTGCTCTTTGGCCGATTCGAATCCGGCTGGTTCGTCGCTCGCGCTTATGCCAATGCGCTGATGGTGCCGCTGATCGCGGTCACCGCCGCGCGTGCCGGCGATTCGCCCCTGGCGCTGCGGTTGTCGCGCAAGATCGTCTTTCATTCGGCGACCCTGCTGGCCTCCGGACTCTTTTTGCTGGCGGTCTCGGCGATCGGCTATGGCCTGCGCTATTTCGGAGGCGAATGGGGCGGCGTCGCCCAGCTGGTCGTGGTGTTTTCGGCGGTGGTCGGGGTGATTGCGCTGGCCGCCTCGGGCAGACTGCGCGCCCAGCTGCGGGTGATACTGGCCAAGCACTTTTTCACCTATCGCTATGACTACCGCACCGAGTGGCTCAAGCTCACCGATCTGGTGGCCCGCTCCGATCAGACTGACACGACAGACAGCAACCTGTCCTACCGCGCCCTGCAGGGTCTGGCCGGCTTGGTCGAGTGCCACGCGAGCGCGCTGTGGCTGCGCACCGAGCAGGGCAACTGGGTTTGCGACGCCCGTCGCGATCTGAGCGTGCGCGAGCCGATCGCGGCCGACGACCCGCTGCCGCGTTTTCTGGCCGAGCGCCAATGGATCATCGATGTGCCCGAGTGGCGCAAGCTGCCCGAGCGCTATCAGGGTCTGACGCTGCCGTCGTGGCTCGCCGATGATCCGCAGGCCTGGCTGATCGTGCCCCTCGAACTCAATGACGAGCTGATCGGCATTGCCCAGCTGCAGCGGCCGGCGGCAAGCATTCCCCTCGACTGGGAAGTCCGCGACGTGCTCAAGGCTGCCGGGCGTCAGGTGGCCGGCTATCTCGCGGTGAGTCAGGCAGTCGAAAAACTCGTGCAGGCCCGCCAGTTCGACTCATTCAACCGGATGAGTGCGTTCGTGGTCCATGACCTCAAGAACCTGGTCGCCCAGCTCTCACTGTTGCTCAAGAACGCCGCCCGGCACCGCGACAACCCCGAATTTCAACGCGATATGCTCGAAACCGTCGAGAATGTCCTCGACCGCATGCAGGGGCTGCTGATGCAATTGCGGGTCGGCACCAAGCCGATCGAGCAGCCTGCGCCACTGATGCTGGCCGATGTACTGGCCGACGCTGTCGAATCGAAACGAGGAATTGCCTTGCAACCCGAGCTGACTGTTTCCGAGTCCGCCAAAGACCTGCTGGTCGTCGCCCATCGCGACCGCCTGGAGCGGGTGATCGGCCATCTGGTGCAAAACGCACTCGAAGCCACGCCTTCGGGCGGATCGGTGCGCATCGAGGCCGAGCGCGATGGCCGCGAAGTGCTGGTCAATGTAATCGACACCGGCGCCGGCATGAGCCGCGAGTTCATCGATACCCAGCTCTTCAAGCCCTTCAGCTCGACCAAGGAGCACGGCATGGGAATTGGCGCCTTCGAGAGCCGCGAGTACATCCGCGAAGTCGGCGGATCGCTGGCGGTTGCGAGCACCGAAGGCCATGGCACCCGCTTTTCGATCCGTCTGCCGGTGCATGGCGAGACAAGCGCGACAAGCCTCGAGAGGACTGCTGATGTCCGATGAGCGCCCGGTCCTGTTGATGGTCGAAGACGACAAGGGTCTGCAAAAGCAGATGCGCTGGAGCTTCGATCAGTACGAGATCGTCTTTGCCGACGATCACGACAGCGCGCTTGCCGCGGTTCGCCGCAGCGAGCCGCGGGTGATGACGCTCGACCTTGGCCTGCCGCCCACACCCGACACCACCGAGCAGGGCTTTCGTATCCTCGAGTCGGTCATGGCGATCGCTCCCACCACCAAAGTGATCGCGCTCACCGGCCAGAACGATCGGTCCAATGCGGTGCGCGCCATCGGCATGGGTGCCTATGATTTCTTTGCCAAGCCTTTTGAGCCCGACATCCTGGGTCTGGTGATTGCACGCGCCTTTCGGGTCGCCGACCTCGAACACGAGAACCGGCTTTTGCGCCAGTCGCAACTCGGGGAGGGCTTTACCGGTCTGATCACCCGCGACCCGGGCATGCTCAAGGTCTGTCGCCAGATCGAGCGCCTGGCCCCGACTCAGGCCACGGTCATGCTGCTGGGTGACTCCGGCACCGGCAAGGAAGTGCTGGCCCGCGCGCTTCACAATGGCTCTGCGCGCGCCGACAAGCGCTTTGTCGCGATCAACTGCGCGGCGATCCCGGATGCGCTGCTCGAATCCGAGCTGTTCGGCTACGAAAAAGGGGCATTCACCGGCGCAGCCAAGCAGACCCCGGGCAAGATTGAACTCGCCAATCACGGCACGCTGTTTCTGGACGAGATCGGCGATCTGCCGATGGCCCTGCAGGCCAAGCTGCTGCGCTTTTTGCAGGAACGGGTCTTCGAGCGCGTCGGCGGGCGCCAGGAAATCGCGGTGGATGTGCGGGTGATCTGTGCCACCCACCGCAATCTGCGCGAGCGCATCGTCGAAGGCGCGTTTCGCGAGGATCTGTTCTACCGCCTCACCGAGATGATCGTGAGCATTCCGGCGCTGCGTGAACGTTCGGGCGATGCCACGCTGCTGGCCCACGCCTTCGTGCAGCGATTTTCGCTGGCCAACGGGCGAGTCGATCTCACGCTGAGCGACGAAGCCCTCAACGCGATCGAGGCCCACCCGTGGCCGGGCAATGTGCGCGAACTCGAGAACGCGATCAAGCGCGCGGTCATCATGGCCGACGAGCTGAGCATCACCGCCGACGACCTGGGCCTGACCGCTCCCGGCGATATGCCGGCGCTTAATCTCAAGCAGATCCGCGACGAAGCCGACAAGCAGGCGATTCTCAAGACCCTCGCCCGCTGCGACGGCAATGTGCTCAAGACCGCCGAATTGCTGGGCATCAGCCGCCCGACCCTCTACGACATGATGGCGCGCCTTGGCCTTCGCTAAACCACTGACTGCACCGCTGCAACACCCGGAGACATCCACCATGACCCTGTCGATGACACGATCCGCTGCGCGCAAGACGCCTGCCAGACTGAGCCGGTTGAGCAAACTGAGCGCCGCCCTGCTGTCGGCCGCGGTGGCTACCACCCTGCTGGTCGGCTGCCAGGACAGCCCGCAGGCGATGGTCGACAAGGCCAAAGCGTCAATCCAGCAAAAGGACCTCAAGGCGGCCGAGATTCACCTTAAAAACGCGCTGCAAAAAGACCCGGACAATGCCGATGCCCGCGCCCTGCTGGCCGATCTGTACCTGTCCAGCCGCGATCCGCGCTCTGCAGAGAAAGAATTTCGCCGGGCGCTCGAGCTCAAGATCGCACCCGAACGCGCCCTGCCCGGCTTGATGGACACGCTGGTGTCAATGGGCGAAGGCAAGCAGGCGCTTGAAGCCGCCGCAAAATATCCGGTCACCCAGCCCGAGGGCAAGGCGGCGGTGGCCTACTGGTCGGGTCGGGCCTATGCCGGCGACGGCGACAACACCCGCGCTACCGCCTCGTTCAAGGAGTCGGTGCAACTGAAGGCCGACTACTATCCGCCGCAGATCGCGCTCATCCAGTTGCAGGCCGGCAGTGGTGACCTCGCCGGCGCCAGTACCGCGATTGATGCGGTGCTCGCCAAAGCGCCGGCTTTGCCTGACGGGCTGTTGCTCAAGGCCGATCTGCAGAT
>CAMCXH010000038.1 GCA_945883285.1 Bordetella parapertussis
CAGGAAAGGGATTGAACGGAATCAGATTGAACTTGCAGGGCACATCCCGAACCAGCTCGATGAGCTGCCTCGCGTGCTCGTCAGCATCATTCACCCCATCGAGCATGACGTATTCGAAGGTGATGAAGTCGCGGGGCGCACGTTCGAGATATCGGCGGCAGGCCGCCATCAGCTCGACGAGCGGGTACTTGCGGTTAAGCGGCACCAGGCGGTCGCGAAGCTCATCGTTTGGCGCATGCAAGGACACCGCCAGCGCGACCGGCTGATCGTCGCGCAACCGGTCCATCATCGGCACCACACCCGAAGTCGAAACCGTCACGCGCCGACGCGACAAGCCATAGCCGTGATCGTCAAGCATGATGCGGATCGCAGCGAGCGTCGGTTCATAGTTGAGCAGTGGCTCACCCATCCCCATGAAGACCACGTTGGTGACTGCCCGATCGTGATCATCTGGCTGCTCTTCATCCGAATCGCTCAAGGCCGCCTTTCGAGCGCCAACAAGCCGATTGGCGAGCCACAGTTGACCGACGATCTCAGCCGACGACAGGTTGCGTGCAAAACCCTGTTTACCTGTCGAGCAGAACAGGCAGTTGACCGCGCAGCCTGCCTGCGTCGAGACACACAAGGTGCCACGCCCGGATTCGGGAATGAACACGGTCTCGACCGCATTTCCCTGGCCGACATCAAGGAGCCATTTCCGCGTGCCATCGGCGGACAGGTGATCGGAGATAACCGCAGGCGCGAGCACCTTCGCACGCTCGGACAGGGTCTGGCGAAAACCTTTCGCCAGATCGGTCATCGCGTCGAACTCCGACTCGAAACGCCGGTGCAACCAGCGCATCAACTGCTGTCCACGGAAGGGCTTTTCGCCCCACTCGCGGCACAACTCGACCATCGCCGAGCGATCAAGCCCGAGCAGGTCGATCCGATCGATGGCGCTGCCCTCAGTCATCGGCTGTAGACGTTCATCCCGGCAAAGAAGAAGGCGATCTCGGCGGACGCGGTGTCGACACCATCCGAGCCGTGAACCGCGTTGGCATCGATACTGTCTGCGAAATCGGCGCGGATGGTTCCCGCAGCCGCCTTCTTCGGATCGGTTGCGCCCATCAGATCACGGTGTTTCTGGATCGCGGCCTCACCCTCGAGCACGGTGATCATGACCGGACCCGAGACCATGAAATCGACCAGATCCTTGAAAAACGGACGCTCGCGATGCACGCCGTAGAACGCCTCCGCCTCGCCGCGCGACAGATGCGTGAAGCGAGCGGCAACAAGCCTCAGCCCCGCAGACTCAAAACGGGAATAAATCTGACCGATGACGTTCTTGGCGACCGCGTCGGGCTTGATGATGGAGAGGGTGCGCTCTAAAGCCATTGTAGCTCCGAAAAATTGCTTGTAAATTAGAGGGTTAGCGTGCAGGTCATTGATAAAACCTTAACTCGCGAGTCTACCATAGGCAGTCTTCACCACCGCTGACAGCCGCCATGATGGGACGAGTCGAAAAATTTATTTGATATCCCCACCGTCAACCGGGTTGAAAGAAGCACTGCCCTCCCCTACATTCCGCTCACGTGCATCCTGCGCGCCCTTCATTTTTGGAGATCGGAGTCACCATGGCTTACGAACGCAATTCGAATCCGTCGCTGCCCTATGGCAGCAATGGCGGCCTTGTCAGCACCTCGAGCAATCGGGTGCTGCGCAATACCTACGCCCTGCTCGCGTTGTCGATGGTGCCGACCGTCATCGGCGCCTGGATCGGCGTGAAGACCGGGTTTTCATTTTTTCAGGACAGCCCGCTGACCGGTTTCATCGCCTTCATGGCGATCGCCTTCGGTTTTTTCTACGTGATCGAACGCTTCAAGAACAGTGGCATCGGTGTCGCGCTGCTGCTTGGCTTCACCTTCTTCATGGGGCTGATGCTGTCCCGAATGATCGGCCAGATCCTCGGTTTCAATAACGGCGCTCAACTGATCATGACGGCCTTTGGCGGCACTGCTGCGATTTTCGGCGCGATGGCAACGGTTGCCACGGTGAGCAAGCGTGACTTCACCAACATGAGCAAGTTCCTGTTCATCGGGATGATCATGATCCTGTTGGCGGGGGTGGCGAACATCTGGCTGCAGATGCCCGCCCTGATGCTGGTCATCTCGCTGCTGGCCATTGGCATCTTTTCGGCCTTCATCCTGGTCGATCTGCAGCGCGTCATCCGTGGGGGCGAGACCAACTACGTGACCGCAACCCTGGGCGTCTATCTCAGCGTCTACAACGTCTTCACCAGCCTCCTGTCGATTCTCGGCATCTTCGGCGGCGATCGCGACTGACAGAGCGCCAGCCGCTGCACACCGCGGCCAGGCTCAAGACCGCCCTTCGGGGCGGTTTTTTTTGTCAGTTCGGCGGCTCGAAAACCGCAATCGATTCGACATGCGAGGTGTGCGGAAACATGTTGATCACTCCGGCAGTTCGCAGCACCAGTCCGCCTTCGTGAATGAGGATGGCGGCATCGCGAGCCAGCGTGGCCGGGTTGCACGAAACATAAACGATCCGACGGGGCCTGATTGACCCCGGAGCGATCAGCGCCTGCACCAGCGCATGGGCCCCCTCGCGCGGCGGGTCGATCAGCAGTCGATCGAAGGTGCCCAGCGACTGCCAGGCTTGCGCAGTGAGTTCGAAAAGATTCGCCGCTTGAAAGCTCGCCTTGAGTTGCAAGCCATTGGCCAGCGCATTCTCACGGGCGCGCTCGACAAGCGCCTTGCTGCCCTCGATACCGATGACCTCGGCCGCCATGGTGGCCAGGGGCAGCGTGAAGTTGCCAAGCCCACAGAACAGGTCGGCGACGCGTTCGTTGGCCTGGACATCGAGCAGACGCAACGCGCGGCCGACCAGCGTGGCATTGATGGCGTGGTTGACCTGCGTGAAATCGGTCGGTCGAAACGGCATGACCACCCCGAATTCGGGCAAGGCATAGTGAAGCGCTGAGCGCGAACCGGCCGGGCCGCACAGATATTCAATCGAATCCGGGCCTGAAGACTGAAGCCACAGGGCCACACTGTGCTGCGCTGAAAACTCGCGCAAGCGGGTGAGGTCAGCATCGGTTGGTGGCTGCAATACCCGCAGTACGAGTTCGATATGGGTCTCACCATGGGCCACCTCGATCTGAGGCAAGCGATCGCGCACCGACAGGCCACCGACCAGCTCGCGCAGCGGCACGAGCAGCGCCGACACAGTCGGCGGCAGGACGTGGCATTCGCGCATGTCGGCGACATAACTGGATCCGCGCTCGTGAAACCCGACCAGGACGCCACCCTTTTTTGGCACATGACGCACCGACAGCCGGGCACGATAACGATAACCGTAGGCAGGGCCCACAATCGGCGCGAGCATCGTTTCGGACCGTACCTTGCCGATGTGCCACAGGGTGTCCTCGAGCACTCGCTGCTTGATCGAGACCTGGGCGCGCGGCTCGACATGCTGCATCGAACAGCCGCCACAGATCCCGAAGTTCGGGCACCGGGGTTGCACGCGCTGTGCGCTGGCGCGTTCGATGGTTTCGACCTCGGCCACCTCATAGCTCGGCTTGCGACGCACGACCCGGGCAGTGACGCTTTCGCCGGTCAGGGCGCCCCGGACAAACACCACCTTGCCGTCGTTGCGGGCTACCCCATTCGCATCGAGATCGAGCGATTCGATCTCGAGGCGCAGGGTCATCGGGGCCACTGCGTTACGAACTCTTGCCAATGTTTTCCTTCCAGACCTTCAAGAAAGCCGCGGGTATGAGCGATTTCGGCCTCGTATTGCGCCGGATCGAGTGCGCCTCGCATCAGTTGAAACCGACACCACAGCAACCAGGTGTTGGCGACATCGGTTTCGCAGTAGTCCCGAATCTCATCGAGTCGCCCCTGGCGCCATGCAGGCCAGACCTGGGCGCCATCCATACCCAGCTTGCCGGGAAATCCGCACAGACGCGCCAACTGATCGAGAGGCGCATTCGCTCGGCCGTTGTAAAGCGCGGTCAGATCCATCAGATCGGTATGCCGCGAGTGATAGCGGCTGATGTAGTTGTTGTAGCGAAAATCGCGGTCGTCATCGCCCTGATCCCAATAACGCGGCGCCTGAACCTTGTGGATCAGACCGCGATAGTGGAGCACCTGCAGATCGAATCCGCTGCCGTTCCAGGAGACCAGATTGGGCGAATACTTTTCGATTGTCCTGAAAAACGCCTGGATCAGCCTGCCTTCATCGCCCGGCCCGCCATGCAGTGACTTCACGCGCAGACCGTCGGCATCGCGCATCAGCATCGAAATGACGATGATCTGATGCAGATGCAGCGGCAGAAAATCGCTGCCGTTGGTCTGCTCGCGTCGTCGCTCGAAGGCCGCCTGGGCGACCGCGTCATCGTCGCCCTCGAGACCCCACGCAAGCCGGAGTCCGGCGACATCCGGAATGGTCTCGATGTCGAACACCAGCGTGGCGGCCATCCCGAAAACCGCTCAGCGCTTGGGCAGGTATCTGGCCGGGTCGACCGGCTTGCCCTGCTGGCGAATTTCGAAGTGCAAGCGCTGCGTGCCACCGGAGGAGTCACCTGCCTCGGCAATCTTCTGCCCGCGCTTGACGGTCGTGCCTTCCTTGACCATCAGCGAACGATTGTGGGCGTAGACCGACAACAGATCGTTTGAATGCTTGACGATCACCAGGTTGCCGTAGCCGCGCGGCCCGACGCCACTGAAGATCACCCGGCCGTCTGCGGCAGCCAGCACCGAATCGCCTGTGACGGTGGCAAAGGACATGCCTTTGCTGTTCGAATCGTTGAAGCTCTGCACCACGCGACCGGCGCTCGGCCAAGTCCATTCGATGTCGGATTTGCCGGCCTCGACCGGCGTTGTGGCCGCAGCCGCAGCCGCACCTGCGGCTGGCGCAACCGTTGGCGGCACGACAGGCGCCGCTTGCGTCGGTGGCGTGGTCGGTGTCGATCCGAGGGGGCGCGACTCGATGGCCTTGGAATCGATCGAACCGCTGCGAACCGGTGCCGACTGCACACCGGCAGCATCCGGTGTCGTGCGCGGCGTAGCCGGGCTGGGCGCAGTCGGGCTGGGCGCAGCCGGCGTCGCAGGCCGGGCCGCAGCGCCACTGGTGGACGCGGGCGCCGCCCCGGCTGGTGAGCCCGGCGATGTGCGTGAGACGATCGGTGCCGGCGGGCCGCTCGAACAACCGCCGATCAGCCCGATCATGACAACGATCAGGGCACCGGCCAGGCAATGACGATCTTGGAATCCGAGGCGTGGCGATAACAACATGGCATCTTGGCGCAAGTAGGCTTCAGGGCTGTCAGGGCAATAGGGACAATGAGGGCGATCGGGTCTTCAGTGAGTGCCGCGTCGCAAAGGCACGAATCGTACCGCGTCAAGCACCGTCAGGACCCAATCGTCGCGACCGGTACGGTCGACCTGATGCAGCGCCTGAGATCCGGCAATGCCGGTCTGCACCGGCGCAACCAGCCTGCCGCCGATGGCCATTTGAAGCAGCAGCGGCTCCGGAATGGCGTCCCCGGCTGCCGCGAGAATGATCGAATCGTAGGGTGCAGCGGCCTCGACACCCTGCCAACCGTCGCCGAAGACCAGACGCAGATTTGGCAAGCGCAATGGCCTGATGTGGGTCCTCGCGGCTTCATGAAGCCAACGCAGGCGTTCGATCGAGACCACCTCGCCAAACACATGAGCCAGGACTGCAGCCTGGTAACCGCATCCGGTACCCACCTCCAGCACCTTGGCCGATTTGAGCTCAGCAGCCGACCGGTCGCGGGCCAGCAGTTCGATCATGCGGGCCACGGTCGTCGGCTTGGAGATTGTCTGGCCCTGCCCGATCGGCAAAGCGATGTCTTCGTAGGCCCGGCTCGCCAGACCCGACTCGATAAAGGCATGGCGGGGAATCTTGCCCATCGCGGCCAGCACAAGTTCACTTCGCACGCCCTGCGCGCGCAGGGCCTCCACCATGCGGGACCGCGCCCGGTCAGAGGTCAGACCGCCACCCGGCGGCGTGCCTACGACGCCAGCCAATTGCGGGTCGCGTCGGAGAGCGATGTGGCGGTCAGGTCGATACGCAGAGGCGTGACGGACACCTGCCCGGCTGCCACTGCATGAAAATCGGTCCCGGGCCCTGCGTCTTTGGCGCTGCCCGCCGGCCCGATCCAGTAAATCAGGTCGCCGCGCGGATTGCGTGCCTTGATGACCTCTTCGGCGTGATGACGCTTGCCCAGTCGGGTCGAGACCCACGGCCCGATCTGATCATAGGGACGGTTGGGAATGTTCACATTGAGCAGGACCGGCCCAGAGACCGGATACGGATTGTCGATGAAGCGCTGGACGACCTCACGCGCCACTCTGGCTGCGCTGTCGAGGTGCTCATGACCCCGGTGACTCAGCGAAAAGGCAATCGCAGGAACGCCGAGCAAAAAGCCTTCCATTGCAGCGGCGACCGTGCCGGAGTAGATGGTGTCGTCCCCCATGTTGGCCCCGTCGTTGATGCCCGACACGACCAGATCCGGGCGATGCTCGAGCATTCCGGTGATGGCGATATGGACGCAGTCGGTGGGCGTGCCGTTGACATAGTGAAAGCCGCTGGCCGCAGTGCGTACCGACAAAGGGCGATCGAGGGTCAGCGAGTTTGACGCACCGGAGCGATCGCGCTCGGGCGCGACCACGGTGACCTGTGCCAATGACTGCAACTCGCGCGCCAGAGCCGCCAGCCCTGGGGCGAAGTAGCCGTCGTCGTTGCTGATCAGGATGCGCATGATTGTTCGCGACTGAGGCCGCGTGAGCAGATTTCGGGAAGCGACAGCGTTGGTGCCGCGGGCAGCACAGGCCTGCCTGTCGCCATGGTGTTGTGCCTTGTGATGGTAGCCCGAAATGCCGACCGGCCAGCATCGCGCCGGGTCAGTTCAAAACGGAACTTTCTCTGGCCTCGCGGCAGATCGAGGCAAACAATGGTGAAAAAGGTGAAGAAACCGGGAGACAACACATGATTGCAGGAAAACAAGGTGTCGCGGCTGGCTTGCCGCTTGCCGGAATCAGGGTGGTGGAAATCGCCCAAAACCTTGCCGGCCCCTATGCCGGCGAAATTCTTGCCACCCTTGGCGCCGACGTTATCAAGATCGAGCGACCCGAGGGCGGAGATGATGCTCGCGGCTGGGGACCGCCCTTTCTGAACGGCACATCAACCTTGTTTCAGACCATCAACCGGAACAAGCGCGGCATCACCCTCGACCTGAAGGATCCGGCAGGCGTCGCCTGGCTCAAGGAGCATCTTGCCAGCGCCGATGTGCTCGTTCAGAACCTGCGACCGGGCACGATGGACGCGCTCGGTCTGGATGCCGCATCGCTGCGGGCACTCAATCCACGTCTGGTCTATTGCTCGCTGTGGGCCTACGGACACAAGGGACCCATGCATCTGCATCCGGGCTATGAACCGATGATGCAGGCGTTTTCGGGCATTTTCAGCGTCAATGGCGGGCCCGAAGGGCAAGGATCGCGAGTCGGCCTGTCGATACTGGACCTTGGAACCGGTCTTTGGACGGCACTTGGCTGCATCGCGGCCCTGCTGAGGCGAGAAAAGACCGGTGAAGGCGGCGTTGTCGACACCTCGCTGTTCGAGACCGCTCTGGCATGGCTGAACGTGAATCTTGCGAGCTTTCAGGTCACCGGCGTACAGCCCGAGCGTCATCGCAGCGGCAGCTCTCGATTGGTGATTTTCCAGGCCTTCGATACCCGCGACGGTGAAGTGGTTGTGGCTGCCGCCAATGACCGCCTGTTTGCCAAGCTCGCCAGAGAGCTGGGGCATCCGCAATGGGCGAGTGATCCGCGCTATGCGAGCAATGCAAAGCGGGTGGAAAACCGCGACGAGCTGGTCGGGCTGGTGGCGCAGATCATGCGGCTTGCCCCCACGAGCGAATGGATCGAGCGGCTTGAGGCAATCGGTGTGCCCTGCGCGCCGATCAATGATCTCGCGCAGGTCAGCGAACAGCCGCAAACCGAGGCGATCGGCATTTTTCAGCAGCTTCCCGACATCGACCTGCGGGTTGTCGGTCTGCCAATCTCCATCGACGGCGTGCGCCCGCCGATGCGCCATCGTGCTCCGCTGCTGGGTGAACACAATGATGAGGTCGGCGTGCCGGCTGCGAGTGCGTCGGCCAGAACCGGGATCAAACCGGAGGATGAAGGGGCAGGCCAGGACACCCTTGGCCGAGGGTGACCCCGGGGCTCGGCTCAGGCGTCGGTCGGCCAGTCGCGGATATAGGCCTTGAGCATCCGGTTCTCGAAGCCCTGCTCTTCGAGCACCGCCTTGGCGACGTCGTGAAACGAGACCACACCCATCAGCACGG
Source organism: Bordetella parapertussis (assembly GCA_945883285.1). Classification (GTDB taxonomy): domain Bacteria; phylum Pseudomonadota; class Gammaproteobacteria; order Burkholderiales; family Burkholderiaceae_E; genus UBA4615. Next base: position 8,372 of record CAMCXH010000038.1, read on the forward strand.
CGCCGTCCATCACCGGCAGATATCGCTGATGATGCTCAAGCATCAGCCAGCGCAACTCATTGACCTCCATCGCGGGCGAGGCAATTGCCGGAGAGGGATTCATGACCTCTCGCACAACGATCTCGGCGACCGGCGGGGTCGGGCCATGACGATGCTCCTGCTGGCGGCGCGCCAGCACCCGGATCACTTCGCGGAAGGTGAGCATGCCGGCAAGGCGCCCCCGCTCCATGACGACCAGAGAGCCGATGTCGTGCTCGGACATCACGATGACCGCGTCCGACAGCATTTCGTCAGGCGTGACGGTAAAGAGCGTCTTGCCCTTGATATTCAGGATTTCGCTGACCTGCATTGCAGTCTCCTCGCACGACGGTCAGCCTGATCCTATCGAGTCGCCCGAATGCTGGCAAGCCGCGAACAGGCCGTCAGTGGATCTGAATCGCGCGCAGTTGTGGCGGCAATGACGCGCGTGGCATGGTCCGCTCAAGCTCACGGACGACCGCAGCTCGCAGGTCACGCAGTTCGAGCGGCTTGGCCAGGTAGGCGCTGCAGCCGGCCGCAGCCCCCCGTATGACGTCGAGCGTGGACACGCGATCGGTGAGCGCGAAGATCGGCAAGCCTCGCCATTGCGGCTGACTGCGAATCTGGCGTGCGAGCTTCAGGCCATCGGTATCGGGCAGCCCGATATCGATCGTGGCGAGGTCGACCCGACCGCGTACCAGCCGTTCAAGCGCCTGAGCCCCGCTCGATACTGTCTCGACATGCATACCCATCCCGGCGAAGCTGAGCGAGATCTCGCGCTGAAAATCGGCATCGGCATCAATCACCAGCACGCGCGGACACTGGGACGGGGAATCGGGCGCATCGCATGGTGCGACAGCGCGGTGCAGACATGTATCGCCGTCATGCTGATGGTGAAGGCCCTCGGCCTCGACGACATCATTGAGGGTTCTGACCAGATCGCGCGCCAGACAGTTCAGGTCGATCTGGTATCGGCCAGAGCCGATCTGATCGATGCCGAGCGCGGCGACCACAGGGAGACCCCGGCGCAAGGCGGTCAACCAGGCCGACAAGTCAGCCTCGGCATGTTGGCAGCGCCCGGCAAGCAGGATGTCTGCAGCTTCGATACCGCGCGAATCGATCGCTGCACCGCCCCCCCCGGGAGGAGGCGACGGCAGGGCCGGACCGTGCTCGGAGACAGCCAGGCGGTAAACATAGGGGTTATGCAGACTGTGGCGAAAGACGATCTCGATCATCCGAAGCTGGTTCGGATCGAGGCCGGTGACGGCCACGGTAAAGCGAGGCTTAGGAATCATGGGGTTGTCAGACGCCTCGGGCTGCAGATATCGATCGCCAATCGGGCGATTCTGACCTGACATTGCCTTGTCCGGTAGTCGTCTGTCGGGCCGCCGCGACGCTGATGCCCTGAAGCCGGACCAGCGGTGGGCAGGTCATCGTCGGCGGCGCGACCCGTGGGGATGACGCCGGCGACGATGCCCCGCGTCCGCTCAAGCCGCTCAAGCCGCCCAGGGCTGCATGCTAGGATCGATCAGCCCCGGCAGGACTCTTCGACCCTGCGGCTTTCTTGCGATGTCTCATGACCCAGCGCGATTCCCAAGGCATGGCCACCCAGGCGATTCATGCCGGTGCCGTGCCCGATCCGGCGACCGGAGCACGGGCGACGCCGATCCATCTGAGCGCGGCCTTCGTCTTTCCTGATTCCGACCATGCCGCGGCGCTCTTCAACATGGAGCGCTCGGGCCATGTCTATTCACGCATCAGCAATCCGACCGTGGCGGTTCTTGAAGAAAGAATGGCCGCACTCGAACAGGGCGTTGGCGCGATTGCCACCGCGAGCGGCCAGGCCGCACTGCATCTGGCGGTGGCAACCCTGGCGGGCGCCGGTTCGCACATCGTCGCCTCGAGTGCCCTCTACGGCGGCTCGCACAATCTGCTGCACTACACGCTGGCCCGCTTCGGTATCGAAACCACCTTCGTCGCGCCCCGCGACATCGATGCCTGGCACGCCGCGCTGCGCCCCAATACCCGCCTGCTTTTCGGCGAAACCCTCGGCAATCCGGGACTGGACGTGCTCGACATTGCGCGCGTTGCCGAGATTGCCCATGGTCATCGGGTGCCACTGCTGGTCGACTCGACCTTCACCACTCCGTGGCTGATGCGCCCTTTCGAGCATGGCGCCGATCTGGTCTATCACTCTGCAACCAAGTTTTTGTGCGGGCACGGCACGGTGATTGGTGGCGTGCTGATCGATTCGGGTCAGTTCGACTGGGTCGCCTCGAACCGTTTTCCCGAGCTGACCGAGCCCTATGCAGGCTTTCACGGCATGGTCTTTGCCGACGAATCGACAGTCGCGCCCTTCTTGCTGCGCGCGCGCCGTGAAGGCCTGCGCGATTTCGGCGCGAGCCTGTCGCCAATGAATGCTTTCCAGATCCTGCAGGGCATCGAGACGCTGCCGCTGCGCATGGCGCGGCATGTCGACAATGCCCGAAAGGTGGTCGACTTCCTGAATGCGCATCCGATGGTGGCGCATGTCGGCTGGCCCGAACTCGACTCGCACCCCGACCAGGCGCTCGCACGACGCTTGTTGCCACGCGGCTGCGGCGCGGTCTTCAGCTTTGATCTCAAGGGTGACCGCGCCGCTGGCCGGCGCTTCGTCGAAAGCCTCGAGCTGTTCTCCCACCTGGCCAATGTCGGCGACGCCAAATCGCTGGTCATCCATCCGGCCTCGACGACGCATTTCCGGATGGACTCGGCCGCGCTGGCCAGTGCCGGCATCGGTGAGGCGACGCTGCGTCTGTCGATCGGACTGGAAGACGTTGACGATCTGATTGACGACCTCAAGCGTGGCCTTCGCGCTGCAAACAAGGGCGCCTGAGCGGCGTTCGGGGAGACAGGCACCATGATGTTCGAACTCGACGGGCGCAGCGGCTATGCCTACACCGGCGGGCGTGCCTTCGACCCATCGCGCCCGGTCATCGCATTCGTGCACGGGGGGCAGCACGACCACAGCGTCTGGATCCTGCAAAGCCGATGGCTGGCGCATCACGGCTGGTCGGTGCTGGCCTTCGATCTGCCTGGACACGGCCGCAGCGCGGGCCCGCCGCTCACCGACATTGAATCAATGGCGCACTGGGTTTTGCGCTCGCTCGCCACCCTGGGCGTGCAGCGGGCTGCCATCGTCGGCCACAGCATGGGTTCGCTGATTGCACTCGAAGCGGCTGGCCAGCAGCCGCAATCGGTCAGCGGGATTGCGTTGCTCGGCAGCGCCTTTCCGATGCAGGTCTCGGACGCCCTGCTTCAGGCGGCAGACCAGAATGAGCAGCTTGCCTTCGAGATGATCAACCGCTGGTCGCATGCCCGCCTGACCCATCGACCGGGCACGCCAGGTCCGGGGTTTTCGATCTGCAACCAGAATCTGCGGCTGATGCAACGCCAGGCACCCGGCGTGCTGCTGAACGACTTCACCGCCTGCAATGTTTATGATCGCGGCCTGGATCGTGCGAGCCATCTGCACTGCCCGGCGCTCTTCGTGCTGGGCGCACGCGATGCCATGACCCCGCCGAAAGCGGCCAAGGCCCTGATCGACGCGGTGCGGTCGGCCACGGTCGTGAGAATCGCGGGTTGCGGACACGCGATCATGGCCGAAGCGCCTGATGAGACCCGTGATGCACTCGCCGACTGGATGACTCGTCTGCCGGCCTCTGAGGTGAGACCGGCGGCCTGAGCGTCCGGTCGCTCATGGGAGCTTCAAGGAAGCTTCAAGGGAGCTTCATGGGAGCTTCACGGGGGCGATCAAGCCGGCGAATCGCTGATCGCCGGCAAGGCAAAAATCTCGGACAAGGGCCGCTCGAGCAGCGGACTGCCCGGATCGATCGTGACGCCCATCGCCTGCCGGTCAAGGTTGGCGGCTCGTCCGGGCTGCAGCGACCAGACCCGGTCGAACAGCGGGCGCAAGGTCTTGGCGGGTAACCCGGCTGCAGGCAGCCAGTATTCATCCCAGAGACTGGCCGACCCGCCATCGGTCCGAACCGGCCAGACCCGCATCAGATAGCCCTGCGACGCCAGCAAGGCGGCAACCCGGTCAGCCGCCGTGGCATCTGCGTCGAACTCGGCACGGAAGCGCTCGCTTGGCACCGGCCTGGGCGACTCCTGCACGATCGCCGACAGGATTCGCACCATCCGCTCGAATTCGGCCGATGGTGTTGTCCCATGCGGATGGCCGAGCGACGCCCCCCAGAACCGGACATTGGCGGCGACCAGAGCGCCAATGAGGATGCTCATCCAGACCGCAAACAGCCACAGCAAAAAGAGCGGCAACGCGGCAAACGCGCCATAGACAATGGTGTAGCTCGGAAACCGGGTGAAGTAGAGCCCGAGCAGGAGGTTGAGAAACGCGAGCAACCCGACGCAAACCAGCGCTCCGACCAGGGCATGACGCCAGCGGACCCGGTCATTCGGCGCAAGCCAGTAAAGCATTGAAAGCGCCCCGATGCCCATCACAGCGGGCAGCCAGCCAGCCACGACGTCAACGATGCCGGTAACCACCCGGACCCTTGCAACCAGCTTCGTCTGCAAGGCGAGTGCGCCGCCAAGCAGTACCGGGCCGATCGTGAGAAGTGTCCAGTAGAGCATCATGCGTTGCGCGAGCGGGCGCGGACGGGGTGTGCGCCAGATCTGGTTCAGGGTCTTGTCGATGGTGAGCATCGAGGTGATCGCGGTGGCGCAAAAGGCCACGGTACCGATCGCCGAAAGCTTGCCCGCAGCCTCCAGAAACTGGTTCAGGTAGCGGATGATGGTCGCGCTGAAGGACGGCAAAAAGAGATGCGTGGCCAAAAAGCGTTCGATGTCGATGCGCATCGATTCGAAGGCCGGCAAGGCGGTGATCAGCATCAGTCCGACCGCGGCCATCGGCACGACTGCGCCCAGCGTGAGCAGGGTCAGGCTGCTCGCGGTCTGCTGCAGCTTGAGCTCAAACGCCTGACGCCGCATCGCCCTCAGCAGCATCCGCAGGTTGGCGACGAATTCACGCATCCGACCATGATACCTTCGCGCGATGACTCGATCTGATCGACTGCGAGGCCTTGCGCTCGCCTGCGCAGGCGCCCTGGCCGCACTGATGCTGGCCTGGGAACTCTGGCTGGCGCCGGCCCGCGCGGGTGGGTCGATGCTCGCGCTCAAGGCGCTGCCGCTGGTGTTTGCCCTGCCGGCTTTTGCCCGCGGCAATGTTCGCGCCTATCAATGGTGGTCGATGCTGATCCTGATCTATCTGTGCGAAGGTGTCGTGCGTGGCATGACCGATGTCTCTTCCGTCGGGCGTGCGCTTGCTTGGGCAGAAGTCGCGCTGTCGACCCTGACCTGGGGCGCGATCATTGCGTATGTGGTGGCCGCGCGATCGAGGGAGGCGCCATGACCGCGTCACCGCAATGGCGCTTTCTGGCGGTGCTGCTGCTCCCCGCCGGCATGGCGCTGTCGGTGTGGTCGCTGTCGGTGTGGCCACTGGCAGTGCAGCTCGAAACATTCGATACGCCATCGGGCGCAGCCACTATCGGCGGCATGTTCTGGATCGCACTGGCGCCGCTGCTGTCGATCCATCTGGCACTGCCGCTTCTGGACGCCTTCGTCGGAAATGACGCAAGCCCGGCGCAAAGCGGCGCGCCGCATCCCCTCAATACCCTGCTGCCGATGGCCTGTCTGCCTGCCTGGTTGGCGGTTCTCCTTGCCAGCTGCCAGGCGAGCCTCGCCATCGAGGGCCCGACATGGTGGGCCCTGGCCGCATCGGCCGGTGCGACCGGCGGTATTGTCGCGATCAATGTCGGGCATGAACTGATTCATCGCCCGACCCGCCTGCAGCGCCTGATCGGCGGACTGCTGCTGTCGTCTGTCGGCTATGGTGTCTTCAAGGTGGAGCATGTCCGGGGCCACCACCTTCGGGTTGCCACGCCCGAGGACGGCGCAAGCGCGCAGCGAGGCGAAGGGCTCTGGCACTTCGTGCCGCGATCGGTCATCTCGACCTTCGGGCATGCCTTGGCAATCGAATCAGTGCGCATGGCGCGACAGCATCCGGCGACCAAGCCTGCGTCGCGGCTGCGTCGCATCGCGGGCAATGAAGCCCTGGCCTGGATCGCGGTCAGCCTGATGCTGGCAGTTGCCATCGGACTGACCCTGGGTATGGACGCAGTGACATTCTGGATGGTGGCCTCGGCGGTCGCCATCCTCGAACTTGAGATCATCAATTACATCGAGCATTACGGGCTTGAGCGCAAGCGGCAGGCCGACGGACGCTACGAAGCGGTCGAGCCGCGCCACTCCTGGAATGCCAACACCGCCCTGGTGAACGCCTTCCTGCTCAATCTGCAGCGACATTCGGATCATCACCGCCATGGCGCCAAACCTTATGTCGGCTTGAGCAGCATGAACGCTGCGCCGCAGATGCCGGCAGGCTATGGGGCCATGGTGATGCTCGCGCTGGTGCCACCCCTGTGGCGAGCGGTGATGGACAAGCGCCTCGATCGCTACCTGGAATCGACGCTTGAAACGCCCGATGTCGCCCACGGCGCGGACGCCGCTGGCGGCTGATCGGCTCCGAGCGCACCCGCCCGTTCAACCTCCCGCATTGCCTGCATCAGCAAGCCTGCATCGGCATCGGCAAGCAGACGGGCATCGCTCAGCGTGCGCCGCCAGGCGCGCGCGCCCGGCCGGCCGTGATACAGCCCCAGCATATGGCGCACGATCGAGCGCAGTGGCACGCCTTCGGCAATCCGCCGCTGCGCATACTCGGCCATGGCATCGACCACCTCGGCGCGAACAAGCGGTGGGGTGTCGTCGCCATAAAAACATCGATCAACCTCGGCCAGCAGCCACGGGTCGTGATAGGCCGCACGGCCCAGCATCACGCCATCAAGGCCTGCGCCGTGTTGCAGGGCGCTGCCGATCGAATCGAGACCGCCGTTGAGCACGAAGCCGGCATCCGGAAAATCGGCCTTCAGCTGATGGAGCACGGCATAGCGCAGTGGGGGCACCTCGCGGTTGTCCTTGGGACTGAGCCCCTCGAGCCAGGCATTGCGGGCATGCACGATGAACATCCGGATGCCGACCGAATGCAGCGCGCCGACGAAGTCGCGCACAAAGGCATAAGGCTCCTCGCGGCCGAGTCCGATCCGGTGCTTGACGGTCACCGGCACCGACACCGCGTCCTGCATCGCCTTCACGCCATCGGCCACCAGCGCCGGCTCACGCATCAGACAGGCACCGAACGCACCGCGCTGCACGCGTTCGCTCGGGCAGCCGCAGTTGAGGTTGATCTCGTCATAGCCGTATTGCTCGCCGATGCGCGCGCTGCGCGCCAGATCGTCGGGCTCGCTGCCGCCAAGCTGCAGGGCCACCGGCTGCTCGCTCGGATCAAAACCGAGCAGACGCTGCCGGTCGCCGTTCAAGATCGCGCCGGTTGTCACCATCTCGGTGTAGAGCCGGGCATGACGCGACAGCTGCCGGTGAAAGAAGCGGCAATGCCTGTCGGTCCAGTCCATCATGGGCGCCACGCTGAACACCGCAGGCGCACGAGGCGGCAAGACCGCAGACGACAGTGCGATGGCGTTCAAATCAGCCCCGAAACAATATTGATCGTGAGTGCCAGCAAGGTTGCATTGAAGAAAAACGCGAGTACGCAATGCACCAGACCGACACGGCGCATGGTGCGGCTGCTCAGCCCCACATCGGCAGTCTGGGCGGACGTGCCGATGATCGCCGCGAAATAGAGAAAGTCAGCATAGTCGGGACGCTCTTGGCCGGGAAACTCGAGGCCGCCCGGATGGCCGGCGGCTTCGGCGGCATAGTAGACATGGGCGTAATGCAGCGCAAACTCCACCTGCGTGAATGCCCAGGATGACACCACGGTGAGCACCGACAGCGCGATAGGCCAGTTGCGCGCCGATTCGGGAAGCGCTCTGGCAACTGCGAGCTGCGCGAAGATCGTGCCAAGGCAGACGATCGCGGCGAGCACGACCAGCGTCAGCACCAGCGTGCGGCCATCATCTTCGGCAATCGCCCGCGAGCGCATCGACGCATGGGTCGAACGGAACATCAGCAACAGGGCCAGCACCAGATAGACCCAGGCACCGGCATTCCAGCCAAGGATGACACGGGTCAGGGGATGCAGCCCCAGCGCGTCGGGCAGCGTCAGCGCGGCGACAAACCCGAATGCGACGCTGAACACCAGCCGCGGCCTGACCAGCAGTCCTCTGACCCAGACGAAGCCCGGAACGCCGCGCTCAGACTTTCGCATCGGCTTGGCCAGTGTCACCAGGCGGGCGCGGCGGGGCAGAGGTCTGCAGTCGATGAACAATGGTTCTCGGCGAGGCAAACCAGACAATCACAATCAGCGACACATAAAGAATGGACGAGATGTAGAACAGGTCATCGGCCGCCATGGTGTGGGCCTGGGTATCGATCATCTGGTTGATGATGGCGCTGATCTGATCACTGCTCAGGCCTTGTGCGGTGAGGTCGGTACGGGTCTGAGCAAGCGCGGTATTGCCGCTGTTGATCGACTCGGCCAGATGGGCATGATGCATCTTGGCACGGTCTTCCCAGACGGTTCCGAAGATCGAGGTCACAAAGGCGCCCGCACTGATCCGCGCGAAATTGCTCAATCCGGCCGCCGCCGGCATCTCCTGCGGCGACAGACCGTTATAGATGATGGCCTGCAGCGGCACGAAAAAGAAGGCCACCGCAATACCCTGGATCAGCGTTGGCACCAGGATGACCTCGAAGGGCGTCTGCACGGTGAAGTCCGCGCGCATCCAGCAGACCAGGCCGTAAAGCAGGAAGGCGATGCTCGCAAGCAGACGCGAATCGATCAGCCCAATTTTGCGGCCAACCAGCGGCGAGAGCACCAGCGCAAAGACACCCACCGGTGCGAGCGCCAGCCCGGCCCAGGTCGCGGTGTAGCCCATCCATTGCTGCAACCACAGCGGCAACAGAACAAGGTTGCCGAAAAACAGGCCATAGGAGAGCGAGAGCGCGAGCGTGCCGGCCAGGAAGTTGCGACGCCCGAACAGCCTGAGGTTGACGATCGGCGAAGGCTCGGTGAGCTCCCAGGCCAGAAACAGAACGAAGCCCACCGCCGAGATGGTCGCCAGCACAATAATCAGCGTCGAACCGAACCAGTCGAGGTCCTTGCCGAGATCGATGGTCATCTGGAAAGCACCGACCCAGATGATCACCAGCGCCAGGCCAACGACGTCGAGCGGCACGCGGCGCGGACCGGCGTCGCGCTTGCGATAGACCGACCAGGTCACCATCGCCGCAACCAGCCCCACCGGCACGTTGATGTAAAAGATCCATGGCCAGCTCAGGGTGTCGGTAATCCAGCCTCCCAGCAAGGGGCCCACCACCGGCGCGATCAGCGTCGTCATCGACCACAGCGACAAGGCCACACCGGCCAGTTCGCGCGGATAACTCGCCAGCAGCAGGGTCTGGGACAGCGGGATCATCGGTCCGGCGACCAGACCCTGGATCACCCGAAACACGATCAGGGTCTCAAGATTCGGCGCAAAGCCGCACAGCCAGGAGGTCAGGACAAACAGCAGGACACTGGCGACGAAAAGGCGCACCTGCCCGAAACGCTGGGTCAGCCAGCCGGTCAGCGGCACCGAGATCGCATTGGCCACGGTGAAGGAGGTGATCACCCAGGTCCCCTGCGAGGGGCTGACGCCGAGGTCGCCTGCAATCGCCGGAATCGAGACATTGGCAATCGAGGAGTCGAGCACATTCATGAAGGTGGCCGAGGCCAGGGCGAGCGTGCCGAGCACGCGCTCGCCGCCCTTCAGTGGTGCGAAGGAAGCTGGCGCCGCAGGGGCTGCACTCATCGGCGGATGGCCATCGGCATCATGAGCCGCGTCGGCCGGAACGCGAGACCTGCGACGGCGTTACCGGCACCGCGCTCGCGGTCGCGCCCGTCCCCAGGTTGCGGGCGATGATCTCGCGGATGCGCTGATCGGCCTGCGCGCCGGCGACGGTGAAGACCCCGGTACGGTTGCTGCGCTCGGGAACCACGACCAGCGCGAGCGGCGCACCGTCACCATCAGAAACATCGACGTCGACATGCATCGACAGGCCAACCCGAAGCGGATGTCGGGCAAGCTGTTCAGGATCGATCTCGATGCGCACCGGCACACGCTGCACCACCTTGATCCAGTTGCCGGTGGCATTCTGGGCGGGCAGCAGCGCGAAGGCCGCCCCGGTGCCCGCACCCAGCCCTCGCACCTTGCCGTCGAAATCAACTTTCTGCCCATAGACATCGGCCTGCAGGCGTACCGGCTGACCCATACGCATATCGCGCAACTGCCCTTCCTTGAAGTTCGCTTCAACCCAGACCTGCTCGAGCGGCACGATCGACATCAGCGGCACACCGGCCGCAATCCGCTGGCCGACCTGCACCGTACGACGAGCCACCTGCCCGCCGAGCGGCGCAGGAATCTCGCACCGCTGCAAGGCGAGCCAGGCTTCGCGATAGGCGGTGGCCGCGCGCTCGACATTCGGATGCGCGGCCACAGTGGTGCCCTGCGTGAGGGCGAGATTGCTCGAGGCCTGCTCCCTGGCGACCTGCAGGGCGGCACGGGCAACAGCCAGCGCACCGCGGGCCGATTCGACTGCCGCTTCGGCATGCTTGAGATCCTCGATTCCGACCGCACCGCTTGCGGCCAGCGGCGCTCGACGGGCAAGATCGTCACGGGCGCGACCGAGCTCAATCTGCAGGCGGGCCTCGTCCGACACCCGCAGCGACACACTGGCGGCGAGTGCTGCATTGTTTGCATACAGCGTGCCGACCTCGCGAACCGTCTGGCCGAGATGCGCTTCGGCGCGGGCCAGCGCGAGCTGCGCATCCGCCGGATCCAGGCGCACCAGTGGCTGGCCCGCCTTCACCATATCGGTGTCATCGGCCAGCACCTCGATCACAGTCCCGGCCAACTGCGGCGTGATCTGGACGACCGGGGCCTGCACATAGGCATTGTCGGTCGATTCATGGCCGCGCAAGACGATGAACCAGTACAGGGCCCAGACTGCCCCCAGAAACAGCATGGCACCGATCACCAGCGCCATCAGGACAGCACGATTGCCTTGAACCCGGGACGCGTATTGATCGGTGGGCGTAGCGGTTTGACTCATGGGCGGCTTGCGGAAAGAGACGTTTCGATTGCCGGCCCGGCGCCGAGGAAACCGCCGCCCAGGGCGCGCACCAGCGCAATATCGGTGCTCAGCTGGCGGGCCCGCAAATCGACACCGGCCTGGCGCTGGGCAATGACGGCCGACTCGGCCGACAGCACCGTCAGGTAACTGACCAGTCCGGCGCCAAACCGCTGCATTGCCAGTGCATAAGCCGACTCGGCGGCAGCGAGTGCCTCGGACTGCGTTTGCGCCTGGCTCCTGAGTGCTTTCGCCGAGCCGACCTCATCGGCCACCTCGCGCGCGGCACGCAGCAGCGCCTCGTTATAGCTGGCAATGGCCGCATCGATGCCGGCCTCCTGGTAGCGCAGATTGGCGCGCAGCCGTCCACCATCGAAGATCGGCAAATGGATGGCCGGACCCGCGCCATAGGTGAGCGAGGTCGAATCGAAAAAATTCGCGTAACCCAGACTCGCCAGCCCGGCGAAGGCCATCAGATTGACATTCGGATAAAACTGCGCGCGCGCGACATCGACATCGCGCAGGGCAGACTCGACGCGCCAGCGCTGCGCCACCAGGTCAGCGCGACGACCAAGCAGATCGGCGGGCAGAAAATCGGGCAGGGCCAGCCCCGGCAGCGCGGTCAGACGCGGCGACAAGCCGGCAAGCGCATCGGGGCGCTGTCCGCTCAATTCGGCGAGCGCGCGGCGCTGTCGCGCGACAAGATCGTCGAGAACCTGAACCTCGAGCTGCGCCTGGGCAAGCATGCCCTCCGATTGGCGCAATTCGATGGCGGTGTCCAGTCCGGCTGCCTTGCGCTCGCCCACCAGCACACTGATTCGGCGCCGCTGCTCGATGGTTGCGCGGGCCAGGGTCTGGGCCTCCAGCAGTCGCGCAAGATTGATGTAGGCGGCAGCGACATTGACCGCCAGCAAAACCGAAGCAGCCTGCGCATCGGCCTGCGCGGCGTGCGCCTGGCCGATCGCCGAATCAAGCACTGCGCGCTGCTTGCCAAAGAGATCAAGCTCCCAGCTCGCCGCAAAGTCGAGACGACTGTTCCAGTAGCGATTGCCTGCATAAGGCGGCGGAACAAACCCATTCTGGGTGTAGAGCGTGTAGGCGGACTCGCCCCGCAGTGCAACCGAGGGAAGGCGTGCAGCCTGCGCGGTCTGCATCACAGCGCGCGACTGATCGAGACGCGCCTCGACCCGCTTGAGCGACGGCGAGCCGACCAGCGCAGCATCAATGAGCGCCGACAGTTCGGGATCGCGCCAGGCATCCCACCAGCGTGCGGCCGGCCAGTTGGCAGGCGACACCTGCGCACCGACAGCATCAGCCTCCAGCACCGCGAGACGTTTGGTCGGGTCGCCCTGCGAGACACAGCCGCACAGCAACAAAACCAGCGAGACGATTGTCAGTCGAAAGCCACCCGACACGGTGCCTGCCGCCTTGTGGGGGCGCACCACTGACGCGCGGCCTTGACGGGAACATTCGCTGGGACAGGGCCTGAGTCGTCTCAAGACCCGCGCTCCCCCGGCGCATCGCCGTCAAGCGGCTCCAGCGCTCGGCCGTTGGCCCGCATGCGCGCCAGCAGCGCGTTGAGCTGCTCGAACTCCTCCCGGCTGAACCCGTGGAGATAGTCATTGTTGACGCCCGCAACAACCTCCGGAATGCCTTCAGTGGCTGCCTCGCCGGTCGCAGTCAGGCGCAGGCGCGTAACACGGCGGTCGGTGAGGCTGCGCACCCGCCCGATCAGGCCTTTGGCCTCGAGCCGGTCGAGCATTCGCGTCATCGCGCCGGCATCGACGCCGAGCGCCCGGGCAAGGGCCTGCGGCGTATCGGCGCGTCCGGCCTTGAGCATCCAGAGCGGACGCCACTGAGCCTCGGTCAGGCCGAGCGAGAGCAGTCGGGACGCAGTTTCACGCCGCATCGCCAGCGCAAGCTGCAAGAGCTTGTAGCCGACGCTTTCGACGATATGATCCCGATTGCTGCCGTAAAAGCCGATTTTCTTTGATTGCATAGGCAAATATTGCCATGTCAATCAAACCACTGCAAATCCCGATCAAACCACTGGAATTGGTCGGGCGGCGCGAAAAACCTAGTTCCTGACCTCGAAGGCATAGACCTTCTGCACGATCTGCCAGCGCCCCTCGACCTTGATCAGGCTCAGATAGTCGGTGAAATAGCGCGGCGGGATCTGGCACTTCACTTTGACGAAGGCAGTGGTCGGGCCCGACTGGTCAATCAGCAAAATCGCGTCGTCGCGGGCCAGCTCCCTGGACTTCGACGAAGGTCGATCGCGGACCGCCTGCAACCAAGCATCGCGCGCGATGGCCATCAATTTGCCCTCCTGGTCCCAGGTGAGCGAGCTGGTCTCGTGAAAGACGCTGGCGAGTTTGTCGGAATCGCCCTCGTAGAGGCCGTCGAAATAGGTCTGAATGGTCGCCTCGATGGCGCCGCGATCGGCAATGCTCATGGTCGTCTCCTCGTGAGGGGCTGCCCACCCGGGTGCTGTATCGCACCCGGGGAAAATCCGGCACAGAATCGACAGGTTACACTCGGTCGCAAGACAGACGTCAAGACACGACTCGAGCTTGCGCCAACGAGCACCCCAACGAGCCCCTCAATGAGCACCGCGTCGACCCATCTCAGCGACTCCCCCAACCGCATGACCGACGGCCTGATTGTCATCGCCAAGCGGGAATGCCCGACCTGCGTTCTGATCGAGCCGCTGCTGCAGCAACTCGCCACCGAATCTTCCGGCCTGACGGTCTACAGCCAGGACGACCCTGATTTCGGTGCAGGCCTTCCCGGCAGCGTCCATGACGCCGCGCTCGAACATTCTTATCGCCTCGATGTCGAAATCGTCCCGACCCTGATTCGTGTCGAGGGCGGCAGGGAGGTCGCCCGAACCTATGGCTGGGATCGCGCTGAGTGGCAGCGCGTCAGTGGCATCGACCGGCTCGGCATCGATCTGCCGGCACTGCGCCCGGGCTGCGGTTCGATGACCCTTGAGCCCGGCATCGCTGAACGACTGGCGATCCGTTTCGGCAAGGCCGGTTTCAATTCGCGGCAGCTTGCGCTGGGTGACTCCGAAGATCCGCTTGAGGCGTGTTTCGATCGCGGCTGGACCGATGGCCTGCCGGTCGTGCCACCGACGCCCGAACGCGTGTTGCGCATGCTCGCCGGCACCCCGCGTTCGCCCGACGAAATCCTTGGCAGCATCCCGCCCGACCTCGCACCCTGCACGGTCGAAAAGGTGGCGATCAATGCGGTCATGGCCGGCTGCAAACCCGAATACATGCCGGTCGTGCTGGCCGCGGTCGAGGCGGCGCTGATCGATGAGTTCGGCATGCACGGCATTCTCTGCACCACCATGTTCTGCGGCCCGGTCGTGATTGCCAACGGCCCGGTCACCCGTGCGATCGGCATGAACTCGGGCGTCAATGCGCTTGGCCAGGGCAACCGCGCCAACGCCAGCATCGGACGCGCGCTGCAGCTGGTCATCCGCAATGTGGGTGGCGGGCGCCCCGGCGAGATTGACCGTTCGGCGCTCGGCACGCCCGGCAAATACACTTTCTGTTTCGCCGAGGCCGAAGACAGCGACTGGGCGCCCCTGTCGGTCGAACGCGGCTTCGCGCCCGGCACGTCCACCGTGACCCTGTTTGCCGGCGAAGGCGTGCAGGGCATCGTCGACCAGAAGTCGCGCACGCCCGAGTCGCTTGCGCGAACCTTCGCCGCCTGCATGCGGGTGGTGGATCATCCGAAACTGGCGATGGCCGGCGACGCCCTTCTCATCGTCTCGCCCGAACACGCCCGTGTCTTCATCGAGGCAGGATGGTCGAAAGCCCGCCTGCTCCAGGAACTGGTCGCTCTGCTCAGGCTTCCCGCCGATGACATGGTGACGGGCGCGGGCGGCATCACTGAAGGGCTACCGGCCTCAATGGCCGGCACCATGGTTTCGAAGTTTCGCCCCGGCGGCATCCTCATCGTTCGGGCCGGCGGCACAGCCGGCCTTTTCTCGGCGGTTGTGGCCGGCTGGGCCGCCTCCGGCGCGGTCGGCTCAACCCCTGTCACCCAGGAGATCACTGCATGAATGATCCGGTTATCCTGCTCGACCCAACCGCAGAGCGTTCGCCCGCGGCGCGCGCTCTGCTGGCCAGACCGGCAGCGCTCGACGGCCTGACCGTCGGCATCCTCGATATCTCGAAGGCCCGCGGCAACGTCTTCCTCGATCGTCTCGACGAACTGCTGCAGGCGCGCGGCGTCGCGGTCAAGCGCTATCGCAAGCCGACCTTCACCCGTCCGGCGCCGACCTCACTCACCCAGACCATCGCCGCCGAATGCGATCTGGTCGTTGAAGGGCTGGCCGACTGAGGATCCTGCACGTCGTGCTGTATGCATGACATTGCGGATCTCGAAGGTCGCGGCATTCCCGGAGTCGGAATTGCGTCGACAGAATTTGTTCTCGCCGCGCAGATGCAGTCGCGCTCGCTGGGTTTCGATCCGGCGATGG
>CAMCXH010000039.1 GCA_945883285.1 Bordetella parapertussis
CTGGTCACGCCTGTTTGATCGGTGAGTGGCCCTGAGCCCTGACGAACATGGCAGGGCCACTCAGGGCAATGCAGGCTTCAGGCTTCAGGCGGGTGCGGGATGGCCGCGGTATCAGTCTCGCCGACAGGTCTCGCGCCAACGGGGTCGACATCGGTGGTCGAGAGCTCCTGAGAGTGGCGTGACCGCACCGACTGCGGGTAGCGAAGCGACGGATCGCCGCGTCCGAAAAGATGGCGCGAGAGTTCGGTCAGGGCGCGCTCATAGACATCCCGCTTGAATTCGACGACCGTCTCGAGCGGAATCCAGAAGTCGTGCCAGCGCCAGGCATCGAATTCGGGATGTTCCGATGCGCGCAAATTCACGTCGGAGTCATGGCCAGCCAGCCGCAGCAGGAACCAGATCTGCTTCTGTCCGCGATAGTGGCTGCGGTAGTCGCGACGCACCCAGGTTCGAGGCACGTCATAGCGCAGCCAGTCGCGGGTACGACCCAGAATGCGAACGTGCTCGGGCCGTAGCCCGACTTCTTCGTGGAGCTCGCGATACATCGCCTGTTCGGGCGTTTCGCCGCGCTGGATGCCGCCCTGAGGAAACTGCCACGCATGCTCGCGAATGCGTTTGCCCCAGAACACTTCGTCGCGCTGATTGACGAGAATGATCCCGACATTTGGGCGATAGCCATCCTTGTCCAGCATGGTCGAGCCCCTGATCCCTTAAACTCCGACCGATTATATCGATGAAGCGCTGTCGTCGCGCCCCCAATTCACGCCATGAAAGCCTCCCAGTTTCTGATCTCGACCCTGAAAGAAGCCCCCGCTGATGCCGAGGTGGTCAGCCATCGGCTCATGATGCGGGCCGGCATGATCAAGCGACTGGCGGGTGGCGTCTATACCTACATGCCGATGGGGCTGCGGGTCATTCGCAAGGTCGAGGCGATCATTCGCGATGAAATGAACCGTGCCGGCGCGATCGAACTGCTGATGCCGGTAATCCAGCCGGCAGAACTCTGGCAGGAGTCGGGGCGATGGGAGCAGTACGGCCCCGAGTTGCTGCGCGTCAAGGACCGGCACGGCCGCGATTTCATCGTGCAGCCGACCTCGGAAGAGGTGATCACCGACGTGGCACGCCAGGAATTGCGCAGCTACCGGCAGATGCCGAAAAATTTCTATCACATCCAGACCAAGTTTCGCGACGAGCGCCGGCCTCGCTTCGGTGTGATGCGCGGACGTGAATTCACGATGAAGGACGCTTATTCCTTCGACCGTGATCGCAGCTCGGCACTGGCGAGTTATCAGGTCATGTTCGATGCCTACGGTCGGATCTTCGATCGCCTGGGCCTCGCGTTCAGGGCGGTTGCTGCCGACACCGGCGCCATCGGCGGCTCGGCCAGCCACGAGTTCCAGGTAATTGCCGAGACCGGCGAGGATGCGATCGCCTGGTGTCCTGATTCCGACTATGCCGCCAATGTCGAGCTGGCCGAGGCGCTGCCGCTTGTTGCCGCGCGCGCCGCGCCCGCGCAGGCACTGGTGTGTACGCCCACGCCCGGCAAGGCGCGCTGCGAAGACGTGGCCGAGCTGCTGGGCATTTCGCTCGAGCGCACGGTCAAGTCGCTGGTGCTGGCGGTCGACCAGCACGAGCCGGTCAAAGACGGCGACGATTCGGGTGCGGCTGCCCGGATCATCGGCACGCAGATCTGGTTGCTGCTGATCCGCGGCGACCATGAGCTCAACGAGATCAAGGCCGGCAAGGTGCCGGGTCTGGCCGGTTTTCGCTTTGCGACTGAGGCCGAGATCGTCTCGCATTTCGGCTGTCTGCCGGGTTATCTGGGGCCGATCGCAACCGTCAGGCCGGTGCGTCTGGTGGTCGATCGCACGGTCGCCAACATGAGCGATTTCGTGTGCGGCGCCAATCAGATCGACCATCACTACACCGGCGTCAACTGGGGCCGTGATCTGCCGGTGCCCGGCGAGGGTGGGGTGGTGCTGGCCGATCTGCGCAATGTGGTTGAGGGCGACCCATCACCCGATGGTCGCGGCAGGCTGTCGATCCAGCGCGGCATCGAGGTCGGGCATGTGTTTTACCTCGGCACCAAGTATTCGTCGGCGATGAATGCGGTCTTCGTCGATGAAGACGGCAAATCCAAGCCGATCGAGATGGGCTGCTACGGAATTGGCGTGACCCGTCTGCCGGCAGCCGCGATTGAGCAGAAATACGACGAAAAAGGCATCGTCTGGCCTAAGTCGATCGCACCGTTCGAGGTCGTGATTACGCCGTTAGGCTATTTGCGCTCGGAAAACGTCCGCAGCGCGGCCATCGCTCTGTACGATCAGCTCATGGTGGCGGGCATTGATGTGATTCTCGACGACCGCGATGAGCGGCCGGGCGCGATGTTCGCTGATTGGGAACTGATCGGTGTACCGCTGAGGGTCACGATCGGCGAGCGTGGCCTCAAGGACGGTCAGGTCGAACTCACGGTTCGCCGGGGCATGTCCATGACGCTGGTGCCGCTGGACGTGGCGGCGCAGGCGGTGAAAGACTTGCTCCAGACGTGCTGAGACCACTACGCAATTTTTTTCCAATCCGTATTTCAGGCCGGCGTCTGCTGCGCGGTGTGGCCTTGCTCGCCGCGGTGTCAGGCTCGCTGCTGGCCACAGGCCCTGCGATGGCAGGTGCCCAGGTCAATGAGCAGTTGTCCGATTCGGTGCGCAGCGCGCTGGCTGCAGCGCTTCGTGATCGTGCGCCGCCCGAGCCGCGCTATGTCTCGGGCCTGGAGAAAGTCGACTGGCTGTCCGGCATGGCCGAACGGCTGCCCGCGCGTCACAAGCCGAGCTATCTCGAGCGGGTGGAGTTTTTGCAGATGGCGCGCTACGAGGCGCAGCGCGCCGGGCTTGATCCGCAACTCGTGCTCGCCCTGATCGAGGTCGAGAGCAACTTCAGGCGCCATGCCATCTCGAGCGCCGGCGCCCGCGGCTATATGCAGGTCATGCCCTTCTG
The DNA here is from genome assembly GCA_945883285.1 of Bordetella parapertussis. Taxonomy (GTDB): domain Bacteria; phylum Pseudomonadota; class Gammaproteobacteria; order Burkholderiales; family Burkholderiaceae_E; genus UBA4615. Next base: position 2,992 of record CAMCXH010000039.1, read on the forward strand.
GACCCGCGAAATCGGTGACGGCAATCCGGCAGGGCTGTTCGATTCGCGCACCAATCTGCGTTATGGCTGCGTGATCCTGCGCCATTACATCGACATTGAACGCGGCGATCTCTTTCGGGCGCTAGGGCGATACAACGGCAGCCTCGGGCGACCCGAATATCCCAATCTGGTGCTGGCTGCCTGGCGGCGCTGGCACTACGACACCGGCCGTGTCCTGAAGGCCCAGCAAGCTGCGGTGTCGCCGGCTTTGACGTCTGCCCCCGCGCCTGCCTCCGCGTCTGCCTCCCCGCCTGCGTTGACGCCGGCGGGCAGCCTCGGCCCGGTCGCCAGTCGCTAGCGCAGCCTTCGGCGGGCAATTTCGTCAGGCTTTTTTCCCGGCGTTTTCGCCGGCATCAGCGCAGTGTCAGCCCAGAACCGCGACGGTAAAGCGCGACACGCAGACCAGGCGCTCGGCCTCATCCCGAATCTCGATCTGCCACACATGGGTGGTGCGGCCGATATGAATCGGCCGGCACACGCCGATCACCCAGCCCTCGGTGACCGATCGGATGTGATTGGCATTGATGTCGAGCCCGACCGGCCGCTGACCCGGGGGCAGGCACAGCGCGGCGGCGACGCTGCCGAGGGTTTCGGCCAGCACCACCGACGAGCCGCCATGCAGGATGCCGGCGGGCTGCTTGGTGCGGGCATCGACCGGCATGCGGGCGCTCAGCATGTCGGGGGCGATCTCCAGGAATTCGATGCCGAGGTACTCGACGATCGTGCCGGCCTGTCGCGCCTGAAGTTCTTTCAGGTCGACGAGGCGGATGGCACGTGGTGCACGTTCGGCATTGGAGGAAGAGGCGGTCGGGGTGCCAGGGGTGGTGCTGGCAGGCGGTTGACGGTCGGTCATGGCACAGTGGGAGGCGTCTCGATGGGATGCCGATCTTAACCGCTCTCTTTTTTTGACCCCGACCATGACTCGATCCGTCTATCGCCACTACGACCAGAGTGCGCTCGATGCGCAATACAACAATCGCCAGAAAGTGCCCGGGTTTCAAGGGCAGATCGATCGCTGGACAATCGAAGGCGAGCTCGCGCGGCGCACGCTCGCGCCGCGCCTTGATGTGCGCTACGGCGATGGGCCGGCCGACCTGCTCAATGTCTTTCCGGCCGCAGGTCCGCATCCCTCGCCGGTGCTGGTTTTCATCCATGGCGGCTACTGGATGGCGCTCTCCAAGGCCTCGACCGATTACGTCGCGCTCGGCCTTGTGCCGAAGGGTGTGGCGGTGGTCAACATCGACTACAGCCTGATGCCCTTCGTGCGGATGGATGAGTTGGTGGGGCAGGCTCGCGCGGCGGTCGCCTGGACCCTTGCCAATGCGGCGTCCTTTGGCGGCGATCCGCAGCGGGTCTGGGTCGCAGGCCATTCGGCCGGTGGCCATCTGAGTATGGCAGTCGCCGCCACCGACTGGGCCACGCACACCTTGGTGCCGCCAGGGCTGGCGCCTGCAGGCGGCTTTTCCTTCAGCGGGCTGCATGATCTGGAGCCGATCCGGCACTGCTATCTGAACGACACGCTGGCGCTCAGTGAGACCGAGGCCCAGCGCAACAGCCCGATCCTGATGAGCGCTCCGGCAAGGGGCGACTGGACCCTGCGGGTGGGTGGCCTGGAAGGCCCGGAATACCTGCGCCAGGCGAGCGATCTGGCCGCGGCCTGGGGCTCGAACGGCAAGCGGCGGATCAGGGTTGAAGTGGTGAGCGACGCCGATCATTTTTCGATCATGGCGCCGCTGTCTGATCCGGCGTCAGCCTTGGTCGGCGAGTTGCTCGAGTCGATGGGGAAAGCCGGATCGCGCTGAGATTCTCGGGACTGGATTCCCGGGACTGGATTCGCGGCTTCCGATTCGCCTCAGCCGATCAGCTTGCCCGGATTCATGATGCCCAGCGGATCGAAGGCGTCCTTGATCGTGCGCATCAGCGCAAGCTCGACCGGTGACTTGTAGCGCAGCATCTCGTCGCGCCGCAGCACGCCGATGCCGTGCTCGGCCGAGATCGACCCTGAGTTGGCTGCGACCGCATCGTGCACCAGGGCATTGATGTCGTCTTGCATCGCCAGAAAAGTGTCTTCGTTCATGCCCAGCGGCGGCGAGACGTTGTAGTGCAGATTGCCGTCGCCCAGATGCCCGAAGACCACCATGCGCACACCTGGAAACTGCCGGGCCAGCGCGGCATCGGTGGCGGCAACGAAGTCGCCGATTGATGAGATCGGCACCGAGATATCGTGCTTGATGTTCTTGCCCTCGGCGGCCTGCGCCTCGGAGATGTTTTCGCGCAGCGCCCAGAACCTGCGCGACTGCGCAATCGATTGCGCGATCAGGGCGTCGGCGATCAGCCCCGACTCGAAGGCCTGCTCCATCAGCGCATCGAAGCGCTCTGTCGCATGCGCTTCGCTTTGCGAGTCGGATGATTCGAGCAGCACGCACCAGGGGTGCGGTGCATCGAAAGGCGCCGTGCAATCGTCGAAGTGACGCACGACCAGTGACAGGCACATCTGCGACATCAGCTCAAAGCCGGTGAGCGCCGGCCCGAGCATCGATTGCGCAAGCTCCAGAAGCTTGAGCGCGGCATGGGGCGAGGCCAGCGCCGCCAGCGCAGTGACCTGGGCGGCCGGCTTGGGAAAGAGCTTGAGCGTGGCGGCTGTGATGACCCCGAGCGTGCCTTCAGAGCCGATGAAGAGATCACGCAGGTCGTAGCCGGTGTTGTCCTTGCGCAGGCCGCGCAGACCGTGCCAGACCTCGCCGCGCGCGGTGACCACCTCCACGCCCAGGCACAGCTCGCGGGCATTACCATAGCGCAGCACGCCGGTGCCACCGGCATTGGTCGAAAGATTGCCGCCGATGGTGCAGCTGCCCTGTGCGGCAAGCGACAGCGGAAACAGCCGACCTGCCGCGTCGGCGGCCGACTGCGCGGTGGCCAGCACCACGCCGGCCTCGGCGGTGAGGGTGTTGTTGATCGGATCGATGGCGCGGATGCGGTTCATGCGGGCCAGCGACAGGACCACCGCCTTGCCCGAGTCGTCGGGCACCGATCCGCCGGTGAGCCCAGTGTTGCCCCCCTGCGGCACCAGCGGCACACGCTGCTCAGCGCACCAGCCCACGAGTCTGGCGACTTCCTCGACATTTGACGGCTGCACGACCGCGCGTGCGCGCCCGACATAACGCTTGCGCCAGTCGAGCAGGAAGGAGGCGGTGTCGGCGGGGTCGGTGAAGACGCGGCCGATGTCGGCAGGCAGATCGAGCGGATTCATCCGTGGATTATGCCCGCGGCAAAGTGTGACGGGAGTCTTGTTTGCGGGCGCTTGCGCCAGCGATGTCATCAGTGGCGTGACCGATCTCTACATCAAGGGTGTGAACGTGGGCAGCGAGGCAAGCCTGCTCAACATCAGCACTGCGAACGTCCCGGTTCCGGCCACGCTGCCCCTGATCCGGCGATCATGGCAGCGCCTGCTAGCGCATGCCGCCGGGCATCATCCCCTTCATGCCCCGCATCATTTTGGCCAGCCCGCCCTTCTGCATCTTTTTCATCATCGCCTGCATCTGGTCAAACTGCGCCAGCATGCGGTTGACGTCCTGCACCTGAACACCGGCGCCGACCGCAATGCGCCGTTTGCGGCTGGCCTTGATGAGCTCGGGCTTGCTGCGCTCGGCAGGTGTCATCGAATGAATGATGCCTTGCATGCGCCGGATGTCCTTTTCGGCGCGGGTCATGTCGGCCTGGCCTGCGGCGGCCTGCATCTGCGCCGGCAGCTTGTCCATCAGTGACGACAGGCCGCCCATCTTTTTCATCTGGCTGATCTGGGCGAGGAAGTCGTTCAGATCGAATCGGCTGCCACCCTTGAGCTTGTCGGCCAGTCCGCGTGCTGCCTCATGGTCGACGCTGGCTTGCGCCTGCTCGACCAGGGCGAGAATGTCGCCCATGCCGAGGATGCGGTTGGCCATGCGGTCGGGGTGAAAGGCATCGAGCCCGTCGAGCTTTTCGCCGGTGCCTACGAACTTGATCGGGCAGCCGGTGATCGCCTTGACCGAAAGCGCTGCGCCACCGCGCGAATCGCCGTCGAGCTTGGTCAGCACGACGCCGGTCAGCGGTATCGCTTCTTTAAAGGCACGCGCGGTATTGACCGCGTCCTGGCCCTGCATTGCGTCGACCACGAAAAGCGTTTCGATCGGCTTGAGTGCACTATGGAGCGCAGCGATCTCGGCCATCATGGCGTCATCGATGCCAAGGCGTCCGGCGGTATCGACCAGCACCACGTCGTGATAGTGATTGCGCGCCCAGAGCACCGCGGCCTGTGCGATCTCGAGCGGCTTCTGGTCGGGGGTGGACGCAAAAAAGTCGGCGCCGGCCTGCGCGGTAACGGTTTTCAGCTGGTCGATGGCGGCCGGGCGGTAGACGTCGCACGAGACGGTCAGCACCTTTTTCTTCTTTTGCTCGCGCAGCCATTTGGCGAGCTTGCCGACCGTCGTGGTTTTGCCTGCGCCCTGCAGGCCGGCCATCAGGATGATTGCCGGTGGCTGGGTGGCGAAACTGAGTTCGGCCGTGGTTCCGCCGATCAGCGCAGTGAGCTCGTCATGGACCACACCCACCAGAGCCTGGCCTGGCGAGAGACTGGCCAGCACTTCCTGGCCCAGCGCCTTCTCGCGCACCTTGGCAATGAAGTCGCGCACCACCGGCAGCGCCACATCGGCCTCAAGCAGCGCGATGCGAATTTCGCGCAGCATCTCCTGGGTGTTGGCTTCGGTGAGGCGCGCTTCGCCGCGCATCGTTTTGACGACACGGGCAAGCCGTTGGGAGAGATTGTCGAACATGGGGCCTGCGCTACACTTCCAACACGATGATCGAACCCATTGTACTGATTCTGTTTTTCGTGCCCGCTGTCCTCTATTCGATGGCGTGGTTCGCGTCGCGCAAGTCGGCAAGTCTGACCGCCCAGAACCGCGGTGCGGTGGTGGCCGCACAAGCCGCGCCGCGCCCCGACTGGATGCTGCTGGCCGCCATCGTCCTGCATGGCGCCACGCTGGCATGGCCCTGGGACCACGGCGGCTTTCGCTTCGGTTTTGCCAAGGCGCTGTCGGCCATGCTGTGGATCGGTCTGGTGATGCTGTGGTTCGAGAGCCGCAAGGTGCACCTGGTGGCGATGCGCCTGATGTTGCTGCCGTTGGCCACCATTACGCTGCTGCTGCCGCTGGTTTATCCGGGGGCCGACTTCGGCGAACTGTCGCACCGCCCGCTTTTCGTGCCGCATCTGCTGGCCGGCACGCTCGCTTATGGTGTGCTGATGCTTGGCGCGCTCAATGCCGTGCTGATGCTCGGCGTGCAGCGCGATCTGCAGCGCCCGATCACCGACGCGCCACCGGGTGCAATGTCGCGCTTTCTCGGTCAATTGCCGCCTCTGATGGTGCTTGAGCGGGTGCTCTTTCACTTCATCGGCGTGGGCTTCGTGCTGCTGCTGATCACCACCTTGAGCGGCATGCTGTTTTCGGAGCAGGTCTTCGGGCGGCCCTTCGTGCTCGAGCACAAGACCATCTTTTCCCTGATTTCGCTGGCGTTTTTTGGCGTGCTGCTGGCGGGCCGCGCGGCCCGGGGCTGGCGCGGACGCATTGCCATGCGCTTTACGATCGGCGGGTTCATCCTGCTGCTGCTGGCCTATGTCGGTAGCCGCTTCGTGCTCGAAGTGGTGCTGCATCGGTTCTGATCTGACGCGTCGCTCGCGTTCCGAAGGGGTCTGACATGGGCAAGTTGCTGGGATGGGTGCTGGTTGGCGTGCTGGTGTGGTTCGTCTGGCGTTTCATGGTGATCAGCAAGCGTCGCGCCGAGCGTTCGAAGGCCGCCGAGCCGTCGGTGACCGATCCGACGGCGTCGCGTCAGGGCGAACATCGCGATACCCCTGTGACCGGCAAGACGCCCGAGATGATGATGCAGTGCGTGGTCTGCGGCGTGCATCTGCCGGCCACCGAGGCGCTGTTTGCCGGCGGTAATGTCTATTGCTGCGAGGCGCATCGAAACCAGGGTCCGCCTGCGCATGCTGGCGCTGCGGCGAAACGGGACGAGTCCTGAAGTGTCCTTGCTGGCTCAGGGCGGCGATTCTCGCCTGAGCGGTTTCTGGCGCCCGCTTCGCTATTTTTCGCTCGCCAGGGTGGTGGTGGCGGGCCTGTTGCTCGTCTATCCGAGGCTGATGCGCACCGCTTTCGGTATCGGGTCGGGCGTCGACGGGGCGACCTTCGTGGCCACCGCGATCGGTTACATGATCGCCGCGATCGCGATGCTGCTCATCTCAAGACCTGGGCGCTTTCGGCTCGAGACACTGGTCTTCATTCAGGTGACGGTCGATCTGACCGCACTGGCCATTCTCATCTATGCCGGCCGAGGCGTGTCGGATGGCCTGGCGGTGTTGCTGTTGCTCCCGAATGCCGGTGCGGCAATCCTGATCGGTCAGCGATCGGCACTGTTCTTTGCCGCCCTGTCCTCGATCGGCCTGATGCTGATCGCGGTCTCGCAGTGGCTGCGCGGCGAAGTGACTGAATTGGCGATCGCCCAGGCCGGTCTGATCGGTGCGGCACTGCTGGCAACGGTTCTGATCGTCGGTCGACTCGCCGAGATGCTTGTGGCCCAGGAGCGCCTGGCAGCGCAGCGCGGTCAGGACTTGCTCAATCAGCTCTCGGTGACTCAGGCGGTGATCAGCGAACTGCACGACGGTGTCCTGGTGCTGGGTGATCGCGGCGAGGTCAGGGCCATCAACCGCTCGGCCAGGGTGATGCTGGCCGCGGTTGAGGGTGACGATGCGCTGCCGGGCCTGCCGTCGCTGTGGTCGGCGCTGCAGCGGCCGGTCAGCCTCGATCCGTCGCGGCCCCTCATCGTGAGCCCTGATTCGAACGGTGAGAGCGACGACATGCGGCCGATGTCCGCTGGCCGTGTCGTCACCTTCTCGGTGATGCCTGGGGCGAATCAGCCGGAACGCCTGCTGCGCGCGCGTCAACTCGATTTGCCCGCCGGCGGACGCGATACCGTGGTCGTGGTCGAAGACCTCGGCAGGCTCGAACGGCGCGCGCAACAGCTCAAGCTGGCCTCGATGGGTCGGCTGTCGGCCTCCATCGCACACGAGATCCGCAATCCGCTGGCGGCTATCCGCCATGCCAACGGGCTGCTCAGCGAGCGGCTCGACGGTCCGGCGCAGCAGCGGCTGGCCGGAATTGTCGAAGACAACTGTGTGCGGATCAATCGCATCATCGAGGATGTACTGTCGATCTCGCGTCGCGGCTCGGCTGCGCCTGAGCCGATCGCAGCCGCCGCGTTTCTCTCCAGGGTGATTGCCGAGTATGTTCTGCAGTCGGGCGCCGATCCGGCCCGAGTTGAATGCCTCATCGAGTCTGATCGGCCGATCTGGTTCGATGCCGGCAATCTTCGTCAGGTTATCCTCAATCTGCTTGGCAATGCCTTGCGTCACTCGAGCCTGGTGCCGGGTGCGGTTCGGATCACCTGGTCGCGCGAGAGTGGCGCGTTGACCCTGTCGGTGAGTGATGATGGGCCCGGCGTGCCGCAAAGCGTGCGCGAACATCTTTTTGAGCCATTTCTCACGACCGAGGCACGGGGCACGGGGCTGGGTCTGCATCTGACCCGCGAACTGTGCAATGCCAATGCTGCACGTATCCGCTATCTGCCGGCAGGTGATAATCCGCCGGTCCGCAGCCAGTTCATCATCGAACCGGCGCTGCCTCCCGCCGGCCAAGACCGATGAGTTCATCCACTCCTTCCGATGTTTCCCGCTCGGCCTCGCGAGGCAGGCGTTCGCCTCGTGTGCTGGTCGTCGACGATGAAGCTGATCTGCGCGAACTGCTTGAGCTGACCCTTGTCGGAATGGGCCTCGATGTCGACTGCGCCGCCGACCTCGGTCAGGCGCGGCGGCTGCTGGGTTCCTGGCGCTATGACTTGTGTCTGACCGATATGCGACTGCCCGACGGCGACGGCCTGTCCCTGGTGTCAGAGATCGGCGCCGCGCATCCCGAGACACCGGTCGCGGTCATCACCGCGTTTGGCAGCGCCGAGACCGCGGTCGCAGCGCTCAAGGCTGGTGCCTTCGACTACCTGGCCAAGCCGGTCGCGCTCGATGCGCTGCGCACACTGGTGCGCTCGGCGCTGCGCCTCGCGGCCCTGGGTGAGCCGTCGACTGACTCGCCGACCGCGACCATTGCTGCGCCGGTTGCCGCAGATCGGTTCACCGGTGCGGCCAGCCCCAGGTCGCCCGGTGGCCAGCGAAGCGTCGATGCCGAGTCCGGTGGGCTTGCTGGCGCATCATCGGTAGCGACGCCGAGCGTCGGTCCGGGTCAGTTGCTGGGGGTGTCGAGTTCCATCGAAGTCGTTCGGGCGAGCATCGGCCGGCTGGCCCGCAGCATGGCGCCTGTGGCGATCACCGGCGAGTCGGGGTCGGGCAAGGAACTCGCAGCCCGCCTGATCCATCAGGGCGGCAGTCGTGCCGATCAGCCCTTCATCGCGGTCAATTGCGGCGCCATTCCCGAGGCGCTGATGGAGTCCGAGTTCTTCGGGCATCGGCGCGGCGCCTTCACCGGCGCCGATCAGGACCGGGTCGGCTTTTTCCAGGCCGCCAGCGGCGGGACGCTGTTTCTCGACGAAGTCGCTGATCTGCCCCTGGCGATGCAGGTCAAGCTGCTCAGAGCCATTCAGGAGCGCTGTGTTCGACGAGTGGGTGCCACCGTCGAGGAGCCGGTTGATGTGCGGATCGTCAGTGCCACCCATCAGGATCTTGCGCGCTGCGTGGCCGAGGGCCGGTTTCGCCAGGATCTCTACTATCGCCTCAACGTCATCGAGTTACGGGTGCCGGCGTTGCGCGAGCGCCTGACCGACATACCGCTGCTGGCCAATGCCTTGCTGACCAAGCTGGCCGGTCGCGCCGGTCTGAGGGTCGTGCCGCGGCTGTCATCGATCACTCAGAGTTATCTGCAGACCTATCAGTTTCCGGGCAATGTCCGCGAACTGGAAAACATTCTCGAACGTGCCATCGCGTTCTCGAATGGTGAGGTGATCAATGTCGAAGACCTCGGCCTGCGCCCCGACATGGAGGATGCAGCCGACGATGAGGAGGCGGTCGAAGCGCCATCGAGGTCGGCGCCGTCTGGGTCTGCGCTGCAGCCTGGTCGGAGCGATTCTTCGGCGGGCCCCGCAGGGTCGCAGCTTGCAGGGCCGCCGGTTGTGTCGGACGACGGCATCCCGGCATCGCTGCCGACCTATCTCGAATGGCTAGAGCGCGAGGCGATCGCCCGCGCCCTCGAAAAGACCCGTCACAACCGCACGGCTGCGGCGCGCCTGCTCGGTATCAGTTTTCGGGCGCTGCGCCATCGGATGCAGCGGCTCGACATTCAGTGAGCAAGCCCGAGCACTTCGATGCCGCTGGATGGGCACTGCGCGCACGGCGGGCGCCCTCGCCCAACCACGACCGGCGACCCGATTCGGCCGTGGTTGATCTGCTCGTGATCCACCACATCAGCTTGCCCGCCGGGCGTTTCAGCGGCGATGCGGTTGAACGTCTCTTTACCAACCGCCTCGACACGGCCTCGCATCCCGGGTTCGAGTCGCTTGCCGGCTTGCGGGTGTCCGCACACTTTCTGATCCGCCGTCGCGGCGAGCTGATTCAGTTCGTGTCGGGTGATGATCGCGCCTGGCACGCCGGGCAGTCGTGCTTTCAGGGCCGTGAGCACTGCAATGATTTTTCGATCGGTGTCGAACTCGAGGGCACCGGGGAGCGACCCTTTACACAGGCGCAATATCGGGTCCTTGCCACCCTCACCGCGATGCTCGTCAAACGGTGGCCCTTGCGATTTGTCGTCGGTCACAGCGATATCGCCCCTGGGCGCAAGTACGACCCAGGTCCGACATTCGACTGGATTCGCTATTTGAGAGCCACGAAAACATGCGGCCTGGAGCGGGTATTCGACTCGCCAGACCGCACCAGGCCTGAATTGTGAACGGTTAGTCACGCTTATATGCGGGTTACGCGGGCATTTGCGGTCATCTGACAGGCGGTTGCTGGCTCTGACAGACGGGATCGAGGCGCCATGCGGCTTGCGGGCGGGTCGCTGCAGACCGTTGTTGAAACCCTCCTGATTTCGGTTTTCTGAGCTTGCGATTGGTCAGCGCAGGCACTAGAATTAGTTCATACCTCACCGTTCAACCCCAGATCTAGTGCCCCGCGTTCATTCCGATGCGACAGGGTTCAGGTCCCTTTTTTCTCCTGAATACTGGTTTTGGTCTGTTGTTTTTTCGTGCTGGCTACTTGACCCGGCATTCCATCAATACCGATCACGCGACAGGGCGGGGTCGTTCATCATCGAGGAGGACACCCGATGCAAAATGTTCCAGGAGCCGCGCAGCGGTCGACCGTTCTGACAACGGGGTCTTTTTCCACTGCTGTCGTCGAGGTCGCCGACGGTCGCCCGGATGCGGCAAGGCTTGTCGACTTCAAGGTCATCCGCCGTAACGGGTCGGTCGTGGGTTTTGAGCCGGGCAAGATTGCGGTGGCGATGACCAAGGCCTTTCTGGCGGTGAGCGGTGGCCAGGGTGCGGCCTCGGCACGGGTTCGCGAGCTGGTCGAGCACCAGACCCATTCGGTTGTCGGTGCGCTGATGCGCAACAAGCCGGCCGGCGGCACCTTCCATATCGAGGATATTCAGGATCAGGTCGAATTGGCCCTGATGCGCTCGGGCGAGCACGAGGTGGCCCGATCCTATGTCCTGTACCGCGAAAAGCGGTCGCAGGAGCGCGCGGCACGCCTGGCGCAGTCTGCCGCTGCCGGTCAGCAGACAGAAAACCGCATCAATGTTCTCGATGGTGATGTCGTTCGGCCGCTCGATCAGCGGCAACTCCATTCGCTGATCGAGGCTGCCTGTCTGGGTCTGGGTGACACGGTGCGGCCCGATCTGGTGATGGTCGAGACACTCAAGAATATCTATGACGGCATCCCGCTCGACGAGGTCTACAAATCCTCGATTCTGTCGGCCCGTGCGCTGATCGAAACCGATCCGGCCTACAGCCTGGTCACCGCGCGCCTGCTGCTGCACACGATTCGTCGTGAAGTGCTCGCCGACGAAGTCGATCAGGCCGGTATGACCACCCGTTATGCCGAATACTTCCCGGGCTTCATCAAGCGCGGTGTCGAGGCGGGGCTGCTTGATGCCCGACTCGGGCAGTTTGATCTGCAGCGTCTGGGCAATGCGCTGCGCGCCGAACGCGACAACCAGTTTTCCTATCTCGGTCTGCAGACACTCTACGACCGATATTTCCTGCATGTCGACGAGCAGCGCATCGAGTTGCCGCAGGCCTTTTTCATGCGGGTGGCGATGGGGCTGTCGCTTGACGAGATCGACCGTGAATCCCGCGCGATCGAGTTCTATGAGCTCCTGTCGAGCTTCGATTTCATGAGTTCGACGCCTACCCTGTTCAACTCGGGAACACTGCGCTCGCAGTTGTCGTCCTGCTATCTGACGACGGTCGCCGATGATCTTGACGGCATCTACGAGGCCATCAAGGAGAACGCACTGCTCGCCAAGTATGCCGGCGGTCTGGGTAATGACTGGACGCCGGTGCGGGCGCTGGGCAGTCACATCAAGGGCACCAATGGCAAGAGCCAGGGCGTCGTGCCTTTCCTGAAGGTGGTCAACGACACCGCGGTTGCGGTCAATCAGGGCGGCAAGCGCAAAGGTGCGGTCTGTGCCTATCTCGAGACCTGGCATCTCGATATCGAGGAGTTTCTCGAACTGCGCAAGAATACCGGTGACGACAGGCGTCGCACTCACGACATGAACACCGCCAACTGGATCCCCGATCTCTTCATGAAACGGGTGATGGAGAACGGCAACTGGACGCTGTTTTCGCCGGTTGATTGTCCCGATCTTCACGACAAGTATGGTCTCGCTTTCGAGGAAGCCTACCTCCGCTACGAGCGCAAGACCGCCAGCGGCGAGCTCAAGCTGTTCAAGACCGTTCCTGCGACCACGCTGTGGCGCAAGATGCTCTCCATGCTGTTCGAAACCGGTCATCCCTGGATCACCTTCAAGGATCCTTGCAACATCCGCTCGCCGCAGCAGCATGCGGGCGTTGTGCACAGCTCCAATCTGTGCACCGAGATCACCCTCAATACCGGTGACAGCGAGATTGCGGTCTGCAACCTCGGTTCGATCAACATGGTCGCGCACATGGTCCGCTCGGCAGACGGCGTCTGGGCGCTGGATGAAGCCAAACTCAAGCGCACGATCTCCACCGCGATGCGCATGCTCGACAACGTCATCGATATCAATTACTACGCGGTCAACAAGGCACGCAATGCCAATCTGAAGCATCGGCCTGTGGGGCTGGGCATCATGGGTTTTCAGGATTGCCTGCATCTGATGCGCACCCCTTATGCCAGCCATCAGGCTGTCGAGTTTGCCGACCGGTCGATGGAGACGGTCTGCTACTACGCATATTTGGCCTCGACCGAACTCGCCGAGGAGCGGGGTCGATACCCGAGCTTCAAGGGATCGCTCTGGGATCGCGGCATCCTGCCGAAAGACTCACTCAAACTGCTCGCCGAGCAGCGGGGCGGCTATCTCGAAGTCGACGACTCCGAGACGATGGACTGGGCGTTTTTGCGCCAGCGCATTGCCCAGCACGGCATGCGCAACTCGAACTGCGTTGCGATTGCACCGACGGCGACAATTTCGAACATCATCGGTGTGGGAGCCTGCATTGAACCCACCTTCCAGAATCTCTATGTCAAGTCGAATCTGTCCGGCGAGTTCACAGTGGTCAATGACTACCTTGTGCGTGACCTCAAGGAACGCGGACTCTGGGATGAAGTGATGGTGGCTGATCTGAAGTTTTTTGACGGCAGTCTTTCGCGTATCGACCGTATTCCGGCCGATCTTCGCGAGATCTATGCGACCGCCTTCGAGATCGATCCGAGCTGGCTGGTCGAGTGCGCGTCGCGACGTCAGAAGTGGATTGATCAGGCGCAGTCGCTCAATATCTATATGGCCGGCGCATCGGGCAAGAAGCTTCACGAGACCTATACCTTCGCCTGGTTGCGGGGCCTGAAGACCACCTACTACCTGCGTACGCAGGGTGCGACGCACGCCGAAAAGAGCACGACCGATCGCGTCGGTCAACTCAACGCGGTGTCGGCAGAGGGAGCCGCGGGAGCCTTCTCATATGGCGCTCAATCGCCGGCATCGGCAGGTCTCGCGCCTGTTCCTGCAGAAGAACCGATCGCACCGACATTCTGCGCGATCGACGATCCTGATTGCGAAGCCTGTCAGTGATCAGTCAGCGGCTTCGATGTGTGTCATCACGCATCGAAGCTGCCCGACAGAAATCGAGTGTTGCAAGGACCCCGACGAACTCGTCGGAAAGTCAAGTTGGTGAGTGCCAACCCGTTGCAAACACAACACGTGAACCGTAAGATTCAAGCTGTGAATAACAGATGAATCTCGCGCTGGTACAAGTAGTTAAACGAACTAACTGAAGCGAGACTTTAAATGCTGTCCTGGGAAGATTCGAGTCCTGTCAATGTTCCGCAACTGAAAGGTCTGGTACCGCCACCGGTCCTGGACGCTTTCCGGACGCCTTCGGCAGCGATGCCCCTCAGCCCACCCGCTGCTGCACCCCGCATGCATGCGGGTGCGGTGCTGGCCAAAGATGAACGCCGAGTCAGGGTTGAAGACAAGCGCATCATCAATGGCGCCGCTGACGTCAATCAGCTGGTCCCCTTCAAGTACAAGTGGGCCTGGGAAAAATATCTGGCAGGCTGCGCAAATCATTGGATGCCGCAGGAAATCAACATGGAGCGCGATATTGCGCTCTGGAAGAATCCGGCCGGACTGACCGATGACGAGCGTCGTCTGATCAAGCGCAATCTGGGTTTCTTCGTGACCGCTGATTCGCTCGCGGCCAATAACATCGTGCTTGGCACCTATCGGCATATCAGCGCCCCGGAGTGCCGCCAGTTTTTGCTGCGTCAGGCCTTCGAAGAAGCCATCCATACCCATGCCTATCAGTACATTGTCGAGTCACTCGGTCTCGACGAGGGTGAGGTCTTCAACGCTTATCACGAAGTGTCATCGATTCGTGAAAAAGACGAATTTCTGATTCCCTTCATCGACACCCTGACCAATCCCGAATTCGTCACCGGTACCCCCGAGAATGATCAGAAGCTGTTGCGTTCGCTGATCGTCTTCGCCTGCCTCATGGAAGGCCTGTTCTTTTACGTCGGTTTTGTTCAAATTCTGGCGCTTGGCCGTCAGAACAAGATGATCGGCGCGGCTGAGCAATATCAGTACATCCTTCGCGATGAATCGATGCATTGCAATTTCGGCATCGACCTGATCAACACCATCAAGCTTGAGAATCCGCATCTCTGGACGCCGGCTTTTCGGGAAGAGATTGTTGGCCTGTTTCATCAGGCTATCGAACTTGAATACCGCTATGCAGAAGACACCATGCCACGGGGTGTCCTGGGTCTGAATGCCTCGATGTTCAAGGAATACCTTCGCTTCATCGCCAACCGGCGCGCGCAGCAGATCGGTCTCGACCCACTTTTCCCGGGCGCTGAAAATCCCTTTCCCTGGATGAGCGAGATGCTCGACCTGAAGAAAGAACAGAACTTTTTTGAGCGACGCGTGACCGAGTATCAAACTGGTGGCGCGCTGAGCTGGGACTGACCAGAGAATGTTTGAACCGCGGTTTACCGCACTCAGGATTTGATTTGACGGAGCCCTGCGACTCATTCGAGCCTGTCACCATCCAGACCGCACTGAGCAGAGACCCTTCTGCTCATGCGGCGGAGCAGCCTCCGTCATTTCGGTTGATTCAGGCGTCCGGCCAGAGAGCCCGGCGCCTTTTTTGTGTCCGCGAACTCGTGACGACACGAAACACCCCATTCATTAGCGTAAGGACACAAGACATTCTTCTTGCGCCGATGAATAGCCCGCACGGTGAATGGCCATATGCCTTGCCTGAACGGGTTTCCGCGTTTTCAACTTCATCCTGAGGAGTATCCCTATGGCAACCGCCAAGAAACCTGCCGCCAAGAAGCCCGCGGCCAAGAAAGTCGCTGCCAAGAAGCCGGCAGCCACGAAAGTTGCTGCAAAAAAGCCGGCCGCCAAGAAGGTCGCTGCCAAGAAGCCGGCCGCCACGAAAGTCGCTGCGAAGAAACCTGCGGCCAAGAAAGTTGCTGCGAAAAAGCCGGCCGCCACGAAAGTCGCTGCGAAGAAACCTGCGGCCAAGAAGGTCGCCGCAAAGAAGGTCGCCGCCAAGAAGCCTGCAGCCAAGAAGGTTGCAGCTAAGAAGCCTGCCGCCAAGAAGGTTGCAGCCAAGAAGCCTGCGGCGAAAAAGCCTGCAGCAAAGGCGCCTGCTGCCAAAAAGCCTGCGGCCAAAGCACCTGCAGCCAAGAAGCCTGCTGCGAAAAAGGCTGCCAAGAAGCCTGCAAAAAAGGTTGAAAAGCCTGCCGCTGCACCTGCTCCGGCAGCCAAGCCGCTCAACCCTGCTGCTGCCTGGCCTTTCCCGACCGGCAACAAGCCCTGATCGGTATGTGTGGTGGTCGGTCGATGTTTTGATCGACCACCACACGTCGTGGTGCGCGACAGTTCACCGCGATCGTGATCGCGCCCTCATGGGCGCGATTTTTTTTGTGCGACAATCCGCGCGCCATGAGCCGAATAATCTGGTTGCTAGTCGAGACAGTGGGGGGGCTTCTTGCCGTCTCCTGCATTCTTCGCGCGTATGCGCATCGCGTGCATCTGAGCCCGCGAAATCCGATCTGCCAGTTCATCAATGCGGTCACCGACTGGCTGGTCCTGCCACTGCGCAGACTGGTTGCACCGACCCGCAGTATGGACTGGGCGAGCGTAGTGGCCGCGGTGATCGTCGCAGCCGTGGTGGCCCTGCTCTTCTTCCTGATTTCAGGCGCAGGGCGTGCGCCTGGGCCGTTTGAAGTCATGCTTGGTGCGGTATTCTGGCTCTTGAATCGGACGATTTATCTGATGATCGGCTTGGTGATCGTGCAAGCCATCCTGTCGTGGGTAAATCCGTATGCACCGCTCGCGCCGGCGATTCAGCAACTGACCCAGCCGCTTCTCACCCCGATCCGAAAACTCGTGCCCTTGATAGGCGGTGTGGACCTTTCACCGCTGGTGTTGATTCTGCTGCTGCAGATCCTCTTGAGCATCCTCGATCCGGCGCTGCTCACAGGGTTGTTTCGCTGACGGCTGAGCCGCTCGACAGGACTGGCCAGTGATGGTTGGGTTTTTCCTGAACCGGGCTGCGCCGCGCGCCACCCGGGAGAGCTCTGCCGATCCGGGCGCTACCAGGGCATGGCGCCGAAGACAGCACGATAACGTGCAGCGACTGACTCCCGATCGATGGCATGGTTCTGTGGACCGTGCTGTTCGATTTTGATGGCGCCCATCACGCTGCCAAGGCGTGCGGCGACTGACCATCCGAGATCACAAGCCAAGCCATAGAGCAGGCCGCCACGATAGGCATCACCGCAGCCGGTCGGATCGACCGCGCTGGCGATCGGCACCGATGCAATCTCTTCGCGCTGGCCGTTGTGCAACAGGATCGAGCCTTGCGCACCAAGCGTGATGATCATCGCCTGGACGCTTGCAGCAAGTTCTGCTTGCGCACGCCCGGTCTTCTCGATCATCAGCTGGCATTCGTAGTCGTTGACCGCCAATGCCGTCGCGCCCTCGAGCAGCGATGTCAGTTCGTCGCCAGAGAACATTGGCAGAGCCTGGCCCGGATCGAAAATCCACGGCACGCCCGCTGCAGTGAGCTCTTTGGCATGGCGCAGCATGGCGTCCTTGCCGTTGGGCGCGACGATGCCCCATGCCGATGGCAAAACCGCGGCCACCTCGTGGGCGCGCGACATCGCGCCCGGGTGAAAGGCGGTGATCTGATTGTCGGCAAGATCGGTCGTGATGAAGGCCTGAGCGGTAAACAGGTCGTCACAGCTCAGAATCGAACTGGTGTCGATATCGAGCGATTTGAGGCGCGCGATGTACTCGGCGCCATCGCGGCCCACTGCTGCGAGCACCGTCGGCGATCCGCCCAGAGCGCGCAGGTTGTAGGCGATATTGGCCGCGCATCCGCCGAACTGCCGCGTCAGGCGCGGCGTGAGGAAGGACACGTTCAGCATGTGGACCCGGTCGGGCAGGATGTGATCCTTGAAGTGACCGTCGAAAACCATGATCGTGTCGTAGGCGACCGACCCGCTGACTAGCACACGCTTTGACATTCAGACCTCGAGAGAAGCGTTCAGGGATAAAACAGGGCAACAGAATAGCCGGCGGGTGCCAGGCCATCATGCTCGAGCGCGATTCGAATCGGCCACTCCGACCGTCCGGCAAGGCCCCGCGCAGCAATCAAGGGCGTATCCAGATAGGAATCGACCCGGATCACTTTCCGGGACAGCAGTGCACCGCTTGAATCGGTCAGGGTGAGTTCCATGGCTGGAAACCCCACCACATGGCTGCTGCGATTGCGCAGGATGGCGGTCAT
Source organism: Bordetella parapertussis (assembly GCA_945883285.1). Classification (GTDB taxonomy): domain Bacteria; phylum Pseudomonadota; class Gammaproteobacteria; order Burkholderiales; family Burkholderiaceae_E; genus UBA4615. Next base: position 20,575 of record CAMCXH010000039.1, read on the forward strand.
TTGCAGGATGTCCGCTGAACGCCCAGTCTGCAATTCGAACGATTCAATGCTCAGTGCGGAAAGATCAAGCGGCGGCGAGATCTTCAAGCCCAAGGGATCGAGAATCGTCTCGAGCGCGGCTGACATCTGCGGCGAGCGTGCGGCAATGTCATTGCGCCACCCGATCAGCGCCTGCATGAGCAGTCCGATCAGGAGAAGGGCGACGACCATCAGGGCGAACGGCTGTCGTGGATGTGACGCGGACTTGCCGAGATGACTGAAATCGATCGATCCTGATGACGCCGGCGCGACCTCCAACGCAGCAACATTGACCACCGGTTCGCCGGGCGGCGGGGCTTGCGGCTTGCTTGACGGCGTCAGCGGGTTGTTTTGCTTCGCCTCGCCGGTCTCGTGCGCCGCGCGGCTGCCCTGTATTGACACTGACTCCGAAGGCGCAGCCGTGCCTGATTCGACAAGACTGTGTTGCTCGGAACCGGTTTGCCCGGCTGCGGTATTGGTGGCGGTATTGGTGGCGGTCTCGGTGGCGTCGTTGGCATGCGTCGGCTCGCTCTGATCTCGAGCGACACTGGGCGAAAACGGAATGCGGGGAAGGCTCGAGAAGTCGTTATCGCGCTTCGGCGCGCGTGCGGCGCCTGCGAGGGCGTCGCTGACCTGATCGCCGAAACCGGTATCCGGCAGAAAAAAGGCAGTCTTGAGATCGTCGCTGCCGGCGGCGCCACTTTGCGCGGCAGCCTTATCAGGCGCTGGCGGCTGATCGCCGGTGTGCGGATCGCCCGCTGGCTGGCGGCGGTCCGCAGGCGAGGTCAGCGGATCGGTGTCAGTGCCTGCCGGTCGGGGGCTGGGACTCGTACTCGAACCGAGACCAGGACCTTTGAGCGCTGACTGATCGACATAACGCAGATGGTCGATGCCGGAGAAGACGTTCTGGCAAACCCCGCATCGCACCGATCCACGGCTCAGCTTGAGCTGATCGGGGACCACCTTGAAGCTGGTCTTGCAAAGAGGGCAGGTAGTCGCTAGCGCCATTGCAGCGAATCATCGGGGTTTGCTGCCGACCAGGCAAGCCCAGCCGTCCGTCATGCCGGCGACCGTCATCGTCATTCGGGCGGCGTAGGCCTGAGAGACTTCCTCGACCTGCCGGGCGAGCACGCCCGACAACACCAGCGTGCCCCCCGGTCTGACCAGGTCAATCAGCACCGGGGCCAGCAGTTTGAGCGGACTCGAAAGAATATTGGCCACCACGACATCGGCGGGATCGGGGCGGGCGTCGGTTCCGGCGCGGACTTCGATGCTGACCTGATTGCGCGTCGCATTGTCGCGCGCCGAAATCAGCGCCTGGGCGTCGATGTCGATCCCGATGACCTGGCCAGCGCCAAGCCGCGCGGCAGCAATCGCGAGAATGCCTGAGCCGCAACCGTAGTCGATCACCGAGGCGCCTGGCACGAGTTCACGGTCAAGCCATTGCAGGCACAGCCGGGTGGTGGGATGGCTGCCGGTGCCGAAAGCCAGCCCCGGGTCGAGCACGATGGCCAGACGCCCGTCGCCGGGCAGGGCGTGCCAGCTCGGCGTGATCAGCAATCGATCGCCGATCGGAATCGGCTCGAACTGCGACTGGGTCAGGCGAACCCAGTCCTGATCAGGAATCGCTCTGATCTCCCGCACGGCGGGTGCTGCCATGCCGAGCGCCTGGGCGGCCGCCTTGAGCAGCCGCAGGGCATCGGTCTGTTCATCGAGCATGGCGGCCAGGATGGTTCGTCGCCAGCCTGGCAGGCTCGAGGCCGCTGCGGCCGGCATACCGGGCTCGCCATACATCGGCTGCTCGTCGGGCGACTCGGCATCGGCGTCCTCGGCCTGCACCGACAGGGCGCCGGCCTCGAGCAGTGCGTCGCTCCAGGGTTCGGCATCGTCGGGCCCGACCTCGATCAGCAGTTCCTGCCACCCCGACATGGATCGCGCCCGGTCAGCCGCGACGCTGCGCGAGCTTGTTCTCAAGGTAATGGATCGACGTGCCGCCGGCCACGAAGCGTGCGTCGGCGAGCAGATCTCGATGCAGCGGCAGATTGGTCTGGATGCCTTCGACCACCATCTCCGACAGCGCAATCCGCATCCGCATGATCGCCTGATCGCGGGTATCGCCGAAGGTGATCACCTTGCCGATCATCGAGTCGTAGTTCGGTGGCACGAAGTAATTGGTATAGGCATGCGAATCGACCCGGACACCCGGCCCGCCCGGCGGGTGCCAGCTGGTGATGCGACCCGGCGAGGGCGTGAACTTGTAGGGGTCCTCGGCGTTGATCCGGCACTCGATCGCATGGCCCGAGAGCCGAATGTCGCGCTGCTTGAAGCGCAGTCGCTCGCCGGCGGCCACCCGAATCTGCTCCTGGACGATGTCGATGCCGGTGATCTGCTCGGTCACCGGATGCTCGACCTGCACGCGGGTATTCATCTCGATGAAGTAGAACTCGCCATCTTCGAACAGGAATTCGAAGGTGCCGGCGCCGCGATAGCCCATCTTGCGACAGGCTTCGGTACAGCGCACGCCGATCCGGTCGATCAGCCGGCGAGCGATGCCGGGTGCCGGCGCTTCTTCGATCACCTTCTGGTGTCGTCGCTGCATCGAACAATCGCGCTCGCCGAGATAGACCGCGTTACGGAACTCGTCGGCCAGGATCTGGATTTCGATGTGGCGCGGGTTTTCGAGAAACTTTTCGAGGTAGACGCTCGGATTGCCGAAGGCCGCACCGGCTTCGGCTCGCGTCATGGTCACTGCATTGATCAGTGCGGCTTCGGTGTTGACCACCCGCATGCCGCGCCCGCCGCCGCCGCCCGAGGCCTTGATGATGACCGGATAGCCCACGCTTCGTGCAATCCGGATGATTTCCTTGGGATCGTCCGGCAAGGCGCCGTCCGAGCCGGGCACCACCGGCACACCGGAAGCCCGCATCGCATCCTTGGCGCTGACCTTGTCGCCCATGATCCGGATGGTTTCGGGGCGGGGACCAATGAAGACGAAGCCGCTTTTTTCGACCCGTTCGGCGAAGTCGGCGTTCTGTGACAGAAAGCCGTAGCCCGGATGGATGGCTTCTGAATCGGTGACCTCGGC
>CAMCXH010000040.1 GCA_945883285.1 Bordetella parapertussis
TCACCGAAGGGCGCGACGGTGGCTTTGACACCCTCGGGCTCAAGATCGAGCGCATGGGTGAGGAAGTGCACGCCGGCCTTGATGGCATAGGGCCGCACCCGGCGGTCGGCTTCGCGAAGGTTGATGTGATAGGCATCGGGCAGCAGGCATTCGAAGCCGCAACCCGCCAGAAGAGACTCGAGCGTCGGGCGAGCCTGCGCAATCCACTGCTCCAGACAATGAACGCGCGAGGCGTGCTCGGGCGAATCGACGCTTTGCCAGCGAAAGAGCGCCCCGCCTGCCGGTGCCGCCACCGCAGCCAGCAAAAATCGACTGTCGGCGAGCATCTCGGCTGTTTCGGGCAGCGACTTCAGATCGAGCTTTGAGGCTTGCGCGCCATTGCCGATCGCCGACTGACCGAGCTTGCGCGCGAGCTTGCGCAATTCGCTGAAATCGCGCGGCAGCTGATCAACGCTGTAGAGACAGGGTGCCAGCCGGAATCGGACGTCTGCGGCCAGCACATGCGCCTGCCAGTGAGCCGACAGCGTGGTCGCGACATCGGCGGCAATCGGCCCCGACGGAATGCGAAAACGCGTCCAGGCCACGACTGGCGCGGCCACCAGCAGGACATCCCAGCGCTGGCCGTCGACCTCGAGCACCAGCGATTCGGAGGCGGTTTCAACCGACTCGATCAGCGCGCCATAGGCCTCGGTGTCGGTCTGGTGCAGACGATCGAGCGAATCGTAGATCGACTGCGGATGCCCGGTATCGAGCAGGCGCTCGATACGATGCGCCAGCTGGGCGTCCCAGAAGGCGTCTTCGACGCGACTGCCGGAGTTGGCCAGGCCGAGCGCCGCGGCGACCAGTCGCTCGGCATCGGCGGACAGATGGGACTTTCGGTCGCGCCCGGAGCGCGGATGACGAGTTGCTTTCAAGGACGGCCTTCCGGTTTGTGCCGACGATAAGTCGCTGATTTTAGCGGATCGCCCCGTTCAAACCGAACCGGGGCGCGAAGATGAGGAAAACCCTGACCGCTAAGCGGGGCTCGATATGCCCCACAAAGTCGGCTTTCGCCTGTCCTTTTCGATCGCCGCAAGCGCGGCCTGATGGTCGGACAACTCGAGCTCGGTGGGCGCCAGAACACGCAGGCCCTTGGGCGGCCACTGATGCTGCTGCGCATCAGCCTTGCCGGCAGGCTGATCGTCGAGCGCCATCGCAAAGCTGTCCTGACCGCGGGTCATCGCGAGATAAACCTCGGCCAGCAGCTCGGAATCGAGCAGCGCGCCATGCAGCGCGCGGTGGGCATTCGAGACGCCATAACGATCGCACAGGGCATCGAGCGAATTGCGCTTGCCGGGATGAAGCTCGCGGGCCATCAGCAGGGTATCGAGCACACCGGCGCAGCTCGCCCGAAACCGGCCACCGCCGACGCGGGCGAGTTCAGCATCGAGAAAGGACAGGTCGAAGGCCGCGTTGTGGATCAGCACCTGCGCGCCATCGACGAAGGCGAGCAGCTGATCGGCCACCTCGGCAAAACGCGGCTTGTCGCGCAGGTCGTCCCAGGTCATGCCATGCACTTCGGTCGCCGCGTCGTCGACCTCGCGTTCAGGGTTCAGATAGACATGCAGGGTGCGTCCGGTCAGGCGCCTGGCGACGATCTCGAGGCAGCCGATCTCGATGATCCGATGGCCCTGGTCGGCCGCCAGCCCGGTGGTCTCGGTATCAAGAACGACCTGCCTCATGAGCCGGCAGCAGGGCTCGGGCCGGGGGCCGGCGCGCGCGCCGACGCGGGCGACTGCGGCGTCTCGGAGGCCCCGGCCGCCATCGATGCACTCGCCGACGGCGTCGCGGTGGACTCGGCCATCGCAAGGTCGGACTTTTCGCTGCTGTCGCGATGCCGGCTGGTGAGCAGGGTGTAGAAGGTCGGTACGACGAAGAGGGTGAGAATCGTGCCGAGCGTCATGCCGCCGACGATCACCATACCGATCTGGATTCGGCTCTCGGAGCCCGCGCCATGCGCCAGGGCCAGTGGTACCGCACCCAGCACCATTGCACCAGTGGTCATCAGAATCGGGCGCAGTCGCAGAGCAGCGCCCTCGATCACCGCCTCGCGGATCGATTTGCCCTGGTCGCGCAGCTGATTGGCGAACTCGACGATCAGGATGCCGTGCTTGGTGATCAGGCCGACCAGCGTGATCAGACCGATCTGGCTGTAGACATTGAGCGTGCCGCCGGTCCATTGCAAAAGGCCGAGCGCGCCGGTCATGGCCAGTGGCACGGTCAGCATGATGATGAAGGGATCGATGAAGCTCTCGAACTGGGCGGCGAGTACCAGGTAGATGAAGCCGAGCGCGAGGATGAAGGTGAGTGCAAGCGCCGACGAGGACTCCTTGAACTCACGGGTCTGGCCGTTGTAGTCGATCGCATAGCCACCCGGCAGGTGCTTCTTGGCGCTGGCTTCAAGATACTCGACCGCTTCACCGAGCGAGGTGCCGGGCGCGAGATTGGCGGTGATCGTGACCGCCCGCCGCTGCGCGAAGTGATTGAGTTCGCGCGGACTGACCGACTCTTTCCATTCAACCAGGCTGGACAGCGGCACCATGGTGTCGTTGCGGCCACGCACGAAGATCGCTGCGATGTCCTGAGGCGAATTGCGGGCAGAGGGCTCGAGCTGAACGATGACGTCGTATTGCTCGCCGCTGCGTTTGTAACGGGTGACCTGACGCCCACCGAGCATGGTCTCGACCGCCCGTCCGATGGCTTCAACCTGGATGCCGGCATCGGCCGCGCGATCTCGATCGATGGTCAGGCGCAATTCGGGCTTGTTCAGGCGAAGATCGCTGTCGACCCCCTGCAGCCCCAGCCATTGCTGCAGCTCACGGAGCATCGGCCCGACGGTGCGGGCAAGCTTTTCAGGCGGATCGGTAGACAGCACGACAAAATTGATCGGGCGTTCGCGCGCCGGCTGACCTAGCGAAGGCGGCGCGACCGCAAAGGCCAGAACGCCGGGCACCGCCAGCAGCTTGGGCTGCAGCTCTTTCAGAATCTCGGGGACTTTGCGGGTCCGCTCGTCCCAGTCGGTCAGACGCCAGAAGGCAATGCCCTGAGCCACCGTGGGATTGCCGGCCACCACGAAGGCGCGATCAATCTCGGGAATGGTCTTGGCGATTGCCTCGAGCTGCTTGCCGTATTTGAGCGTGTAGCCGATGGAGGCCCCGTCGGGGCCGTTGATGATCGTCAGGATCGTGCCGCGATCTTCGGTCGGCGACAGCTCGCGCTTCATGGTGGTGGCGAGCTGATAACAGGCCACCGCGATCGCGATGTAGATGATCAGGATCAGCCAGCGATGGCGAAGCGTGAACCGCAGGATCGCCGCATAGCCGCGGGTCATGCCATCAAGCGCGCCTTCGATGGTGGCGCTGATGAAGTTGCGCTTGGCAGGGCGCTTGAGCAGCTTGGCGCACATCATCGGCGACAGCGTGAGGGCCACAAACCCCGACACGATCACCGCCCCGGCCAGGGTCAGTGCAAACTCGATGAACAGCCGCCCGGTGCGCCCGGGCGTGAAAGCCACCGGCGCATACACCGCCGCCAGCGTCAGGGTCATGGCGACCACCGCGAAGCCCACCTCCCGGATGCCCTTGAAGGCTGCTGCGGTGGGCGACATGCCTTCTTCGACATGCCGGTAGATGTTTTCGAGCACCACGATCGCATCGTCGACCACCAGGCCGATTGCCAGCACCAGCGCGAGCAAGGTGAGCGTGTTGATCGTGAAGCCGGCGGCGTACATCAGACCGAAAGTGGTCACCAGACAGACCGGAATCGTGATCAGCGGAATGAGGCTCGCCCGGAAGGAGTGCAGAAAGACAATGATGACCAGGGCGACCAGTGCGACTGCCTCGAGAATGGTCCGAAAGACCGACTTGATCGAGCGGTCGATGAACACCGAATTGTCGTTGGCGATCTGGACGGTCACACCCGGGGGCAGATCGGCCTGGATGTTGGGCAATTGCTGGCGAACCGCATTCGAGAGCACCAGCGGATTGGCGGTCGCCTGCTTGATGATGCCGACCGAAATCGCATCGCGGCCGTTGAGCCGCACGATGCTGCGCTCGTCCTGGGGTGCGATGCGCACCTTGGCGACATCGCCGATGCGCACCGCATAGTTGTTGACGGTCTTGACAATGACCTGTTCGAACTCCTGAGCCCGCTGCAGATCGGTGCGTGACACCACCGTGAATTCACGCTGGGCGCTTTCGATGCGCCCTGAAGGAATCTCGACGTTCTGGCGGCGCAGCGCGTCTTCGATATCGAGCGGCGTCAGGCGAAAGGCCGCCAGACGCTCGGGATCGAGCCAGATGCGCATGGCATAGCGACGCTCACCGAAAATACGGACGTCGGCCGCACCCGGCAGGGTCTGGATCTTGGGCTTGATGTTGCGGCTGACGAAGTCGGTGATGTCGAGCGTGCTCATGGTGTCGCTCGAAAACGCCAGCCAGATGACCGGGGTGGCGTCGGCTTCGACCTTGGCGATCACCGGTTCGTTGACATCCTGCGGCAAACGCTGGCGGACCCGCGAGACCCGGTCACGCACATCGGCAGCCGCCGAATCGGGCTCGCGATCGAGGCGGAATCGCACGGTGATCTGACTTTGTTCAGGTCGCGAGATCGAGGTCAGGACATCAACGCCCTCGATACCGGCAATCGAGTCCTCCATGACCTTGGTGACCTGCGTCTCGACGATCTCGGCCGAGGCACCCAGGTACCTGGTATCGACCGTGACCACCGGCAGGTCGATCTTGGGATATTCGCGCACCGACAGCCGGTCGTAGCAGACCGCGCCCAGCAGCATCAGCACCAGGGACAGGACGGTCGCGAAGACCGGGCGGCGAATGCAGATCTCTGACAGGGACATGTCGAAACTCCGCGAGTATTACTTGGCCGCAGCCGGCGGTGCGGCGGCCGGCGGTGCGGCAGCCGGCGTGGCAGCGGCGCCGCCTGCGGGCCCACCCGGCGCAGCACCTGCCCCGGCATTCGGCCCCGCGCCGGGCGGCCCGCCACCCGGGCGTTTGGACGGATCGATGACCCGCACATCCTGGCCGTCGCGCTGCAGCCGCAACTGGCCCGCGGTCACGACCTGATCGCCTTCAGACAGGCCGCTCAGGATCTCGACCTTTCCGTCACTGCGCAGACCCGGCTTGACCGCGATGCGCTGCGCCTTGCCGGCATCGACCCGATAGACGAAGACGTCGGCGCCCTGCGGAATGAGGGCTTCTTCAGGGATCACCAGCGCCTCGGGGTTTTCGCGCAGTACCAGCCGCGCGCGAGCAAACATGCCGGCTCGCAGTGCGCCATCGGGATTGGCGAGCTGTCCGCGGGCGAGCAGCGATCGGCCGTTGGCATCAATCTGGGCATCGACCGCAGTCAGCTTTGCCCTGAACGTCTTGCCAGGCATGGAGTCGAGGGTCAGCAGAATCGGCATGCCGGGCTTGACGCGACCAAAGTAGCGTTCGGGCATTCGCACGTCGACCTTCATCGTGGAAATGTCCTCGATGATCGCGAGGTCGGCGCCGTCCTTGACGAAATCACCCGGGCTGAGATTGCGCAAGCCCATCACGCCATTGAAAGGCGCCCGAATATCACTCTTGGAAAGCTTGGCCTCGGCGAGCTTGAGCTTGGCCTCCTGCACTTTCAGATTGGCTGCCGCCTGATCCTTGGCGCTGGCCGACACGAAATTGCGCTGCGCGAGTTCGGCGGTCCGGTCGAAATTGGCCCTGGACAGCGACAATTCGGCTCGGGCCTGCTCGGCCTCGGCCGACGCGAGCGATGAGTCGAGCGCGACCAGAATGGTGCCCTTGCTGACGCGCGCGCCGTCGGTGAATCCAAGGCGCACCACCCGCCCGGCCACCTCGGAGCGAAGATTGACGGTTTCGTTGGCCCTGAGCGTGCCGGACGCGACGGCTTCGTCGGTTACCGAGGTCTTGGCGACCTTGGCGACTTCAACGCCAACCGGCCCACCCGGCCCTCCGGGTCCACCCGGCCTGCCGGCTCCACCTGGCCCACCTGCGCCTGCGCCAGGTCCACCGGCAGGAGGACCGCCAGCCGCCGGCTTGCCATCGGGGCCGGTTTTGGCGCCATCGCCCCCTCTGGCAGAGCCTGCCGCGCCGTCAGCCGCAGGCGCCGAGCCTTTCAGCTCGAATCCGAAAGATCCGGGATTTTTCTGGTTTGTATAGGCATACCAGCCAAGACCACCAAGCCCGAGCGCGGCCAGAACAAGATAAAGGAGTCTTGATTTCATAAGAGGGACGGCCGAAGCGACCTTCGAATCTAGCACAGGGGCCTGCAGGACCCCGGCTCAGGGCACACTAGAATGGCAGGCTGTGTTTTACCGAGCATCCTGCACCATGCCCCTGCCTGCCCTGGCCAGAGACTCCCTTCGCGCAATCGCCGGCTCCCGGATCCGGGAAGTCGCCAATGCCGCGATGGGCGCCACCGATCTGCTCGCCTTCTGGTTCGGCGAACCGGCCACCCCCGCCCCCGCCTTCGTCGTCGACGCCGCCAAAGCCGCGCTTGACGCCAATGACACCTTTTACCTGCCCAATCTCGGCATCACTGAACTGCGCAGCGAACTGGCGGGCTATGTCGATCGCCTGCATCCGCCATCGGCCGCCGCCACCGACCGCATCGCGGTAACCAGTTCAGGCGTCGCCGCGCTCATGCTGGCCTCTCAGGCCCTGCTGTCGCCCGGTGACCGGGTGGTGGCCGTTGTGCCGCTGTGGCCCAACCTGACCTCGATCGCCGCAGTGCTTGGCGCACGGGTCGAGACGGTTGCCCTGACGGTCGATGCGCAAGCCGGCGGCTGGACGCTCGACATCGATCGGCTGCTTTCAGCACTCACCCCCGACACCCGCCTGCTGATGATCAACTCACCCGGCAACCCGACCGGCTGGGTGATGCCAGCCGATGCCCAGAAAGTGGTGATCGAACACTGCCGGCGCCTGGGCATCTGGGTGGTGTCGGATGAAGCCTACGAGCGACTGGTCTTCGACGGCAGCCAATGCGCACCGTCTTTTCTCGATGTCGCCGACCCCGACGATCGGCTGGTGGTGGCCAATACCTTCAGCAAGACCTGGCAGATGACCGGCTGGCGACTCGGCTGGCTGGTGACACCGAAGGCCCTGCTGCCCGACATCGAAAAGCTGATCGAGTTCAATACCTCGTGTGCGCCCGGTTTCGTGCAGCGCGCAGGCCTGGCCGCGGTTCGTCAGGGCGAGGCAGCCACCCGGTCTTTCGTGGCCACCGTGCGTGAAGGAGCCGACACGCTGATGACCGCCCTGTCTGCGCTGCCGCGCGTTCAGGCTGTCAGACCCGACGGCGCCATGTATGTGCTGCTACGCGTCGAGGGCGAGCACGACAGCCTGGCACTGGCCAAAGCGCTCGCACGCCAGGCGCGAGTCGGGCTGGCTCCCGGTATTGCCTTCGGTCCGGAATGCGAAGGCTATCTGCGCTGGTGCATCGCCCGTCCGCCGGCCGCGCTTCATGAAGGCGTCGAGCGGCTGGCGGGGTTTCTGGCCACGCGCTGATCGAGCACAGACCGGCGCGCGCAGCGGCCCGCCCGACGCGGTGGCGCCGCTGGATCAGCGCCGGGTCGCAGCCAGTCTCAGGGCCTCGTTGGCCAGCGAATCGGCGCGCTCGTTGAGCGGATCGCCGTTGTGGCCCCTCACCCATCGCACCGTCACGCGACGCGCATCGGCAGTCGCAAAAAGCTTCTTCCACAGGTCAAGGTTGGCCACCGGCTCATTGCGCGAATTGCGATAGCCCTTGCGCTCCCAGCCGGCGCGCCACTCGCTGAGCCCCTTGAGCACGTACTGACTGTCTGACACCAGTTCGACTGGCACGCCCTCCGGCACCCGCAGCAAGCCTTCGATGGCCGCCGTCAGTTCGGCGATCTGATTGGTGCCATGGCCAATGAAGCCGTGCACTTCCTCGGCGACCAGGCCGTCAGGACCGACGATGACCGCGCCCCAGGCTGAAGGCCCGGGATTGCTCGGCGCGCAGGCGCCGTCGGTGCAGGCGAGCCAGCGCTGGCTCGAGGCGGGGGGCGTTGATACAGGCGACATCGGCAGGACTCGGCAGCAAGTGGGATGGGACGGGGACAGAGTGTAGTGGGATGTTGTGCACGCACATGCTGACGCCCTGGCAGAAAGCCCGCAGCGCAGCAGCCCACTGCCGCTGACCCGCGACGTCATCTACCGGCCGCGTTGATCCATCGTTCCGCGCCGACGGGCGAGCGGCAAGACGGTGGCACCGGCCCGCGCAGGCCGTCGCCATTTCCGGCCGACCAGCCGCATGGCCTTGACCCGCTTGACCGCGCACAGCATGTACATCGCCCCGCAGACCGGCCACCAGCGGTCGCCTGCGCGCTCCATGAACTCGGTGCGATCGAGCCAGGCACTGGTGCGGCAAGGCGGCCTGAAGCCGCCGTAGCGGGTTCGCTCGAGCTCGAAGCCGAGCAGCTTGCACCAGTCGCGAAGCCGCGGCAGTCCGATCAGATGACCGGCACGCGGCATGAAGGGCGCCAGCACCGCAGGCGGCGCGAGCTGGCGCAGACCCCACAGACTGGCCGGATTGAAACCGCATACGATCATCCGTCCTTCGGGGCGCAGCACCCGATCGACCTCGCGCAGCACCTGATGCGGATCCTGGGCAAACTCCAGGACATGCGGCAGCACGACCAGGTCGATCGACTGGCTCTCGAAGGGCAACTCCTCGAAATGACTCACACGCAGCAGCGAGCCGCGATCGGCCGGCAAGGGGTCATCGGTGAGGAGGACACCGACCCGATTGGCGATCCGATTGTTGCGAAGCGCGTCGATTGCGGATTCGCCAAGCTGCACGGCATGAAATCCGAAGACGTCGCCGACCGACTCGTCAAACTGGGCCTGCTCCCAGTCGAGGACATAACGCCCGGGCGGCGATGCCAGCCAGGCTTGCCACTCGGAGCGGACACCGCGCAGCCCAGGATCGGGGGGCTGCCCCGGACCATCGCCCTCGGGCCGGGAACCGCCGGGCCTCGGGTCCGGAACTGGGTGCGGCGCACTCGCCTGGTCGGCCGGCACGGACTGGCTCACGCTCGAGCCGACCACCGACAATCTGTCCCGCGACCTCGATGCCATGACGCCAATTTGCCCCTGCTCGCGCTTCATCCTGACCACCTTTTCGGCCTCCCGTCACTTTGCCCCCGACTGCGAAAACCGGCAAGCTGAATACGCCGTCGAGATTGACGCCGATCGACAAAGGGTCGCCGCCGGCCAATTGTGTCTTGACCGCGACGGCCGCCTCTCGTAGGATCGCTCGCAGTCCTGAAGACGAATCTGATTAAAAAACAGTCATTTAGAGGTATGCGTTGAAGCAGACTGCCCGGAATTTTCTGCGCCCATGCGCCCGCCTCCTTCCCGCCGCCCTGCTGCTGATGGTCGTTGGCTGCGCCTCAACCAACCCGCAGTCGCCCACACCGGCGCCGGATGCTCAGGTGGTGGCTGCGGCGGTGGCTCCGGACGCGAGCCCGCGACGCGCGCCAGCGCTGCAACCCTCGCAGCCTTCGGCCTCGGCTGCGTCGTTGGCCAGGCCCGCCCCGCCGAGCGCTGCGCAGCCCCAGTACGACGATGTCTGGTCGCGTATGCGGGCCGGCTTTTCGATGCCCGAACTGAACACGCCGCTGGTGGGCGAGAAAGAGCGGTATTACCTGGCCCATCGCGAGAGCCTGCAGCGGATGTTCAGCCGCGGTGGTCGCTACCTTTATTTCATCGTCGAGGAAGTCGAACGCCGCGGCATGCCGGCCGAACTCGCGCTGCTGCCTTTTGTCGAAAGCGCGATGAACCCGGTCGCGGTGTCGTCGGCCCAGGCCGCCGGCCTGTGGCAATTCATCCCGTCAACCGGCAAGCAATACGACCTCTCGCAGAACTGGTGGGTCGACAATCGTCGCGATGTGGCTCAGTCGACCCGGGCCGCGCTCGATTATCTGCAGAAGATCTACGAGATGAACGAGCGCGACTGGTTCCTCGCGCTGGCGTCTTACAACTGGGGCGAAAACGCGGTGGCCCGCGCGGTCAAGAACAACCGGGCACGCGGCCTGCCGGTCGACTATCTCAGCCTGTCGATGCCCAACGAGACGCGCAACTACGTTCCCAAACTGATTGCTCTGAAGCACATCGTTCAGAACGCGAGCGCGCTCGGCATCGTCCTGCCGAATGTGCCCAACCGCCCCTATTTCGCCACCATCGAGAAAACCCGTCCGATCGACCTCAAGCTGGCCGCACAGTTCGCCGGTATGAACGTCGAGGACTTCGTGGCGATCAACCCGGCCCATAACCGCCCGGTGATCGCGGCCAGCCGCAACAATCAGATCCGCATCCCGGCTGATCGGATCGACAGCTTTCTGTCGGCGGTTGAAATTCACAGCATGAACGACAAGCCGCTGGCATCGTGGCAGCCCTACACCCTCAAGCCTGGCGAGAGCCTCGACGATGTCGCCCGGCAGTCAGGGGTGTCGACCGCTGAGCTGCTGCGCGCCAACGGCCTGAAGCCCGGCGGCCGAATCATGCCCGGGACCCAGCTGATCGTGCCGCAGGCTTTGGTCAAGGACCAGTTACAGATCGAATCGTTTCAGGGGCCGCGGGTCTATGAGCAGATCACGATCACCGCAAGCTATCACCAGGTCGGACGGCGTGAATCAATGGCCAGCGTGGCATCCCGATACGGGGTCAGCGTCAGCCAGCTGAGCGCCTGGAACGGCGGTGCCAAGTCCGCCCGTGCCGGGACCCGGCTGCTCGTGCGCCCGGCCAGCAGCCAGACCGTGCTCACCACGGTGGGTGGCGCCCGTCAGGTGGTGGCCCGAGCCGAACTCACGCCGCCAGTGCCCGCGGCCCCGGAGGCAATCGATCCGCCGCCCTCATCGGCCAGATCGGCGCAGGCACGATCCTCGAAGGCCAGCGCAGGCAGTGCCAAATCGGGCAGCGCGAGTGCGAAAAGCCCGCAGCGTTCGTCCGGCCCGGTGGCCAAATCGACGCCGAACAGCCGAACCGCGAGTGCATCGACGACCGTGAAAACCGTCTACAAGGCACCGCCCAAGCCGGCGCCGGCAAAGGCCACAACCAAGGTCGCCCGCACCTGAGACCGACTCAGCCGTTGATTGCCGAGATCAGCCGGCGAGTGTAGTCGGCCCGGGGCGCCGCAAAGAGCGCCTCGGTTTCGCCGGTCTCCACCACCTGCCCGTCTTTCATCACCATCACCCGATGCGCCATCGCGCGAATCACCGCAAGGTCGTGGGTGATGAAGAGATAGCTCAAACCGAGTCGTCGCTGCAAGGTGCCAAGCAGCTCGAGCACCTGCTGCTGCACCGAGACATCGAGGGCCGAGGTCGGCTCATCGAGCAGCATCAGTTCGGGGCGCAGAATGGCCGCGCGCGCAATCGCAATGCGCTGTCGTTGGCCGCCAGAGAACTCATGCGGATAGCGCGACAGCGCGTTCGCATCCAGCCCCACCTCCTGCAGCATCTGGACGATCGCATCGCGTCGCTGGGTTTGGGAAAGCTCGGGCTGATGCAGCGCTACGCCCTCCCCCACGATCTGTTCGATCGTCATGCGCGGCGACAGCGAGTTGTAGGGATCCTGAAAGACCACCTGCATACGCCGTCGCACCGGCCGCAGGGCTGACTGCGACAGGGTATCGAGCCGCTTGCCGTCGAAACTGATCTGTCCCGACGGATCGCCCGAGGCCAGCCGCAAAAGGGTCATGCCCAGCGTCGTCTTGCCCGAGCCCGATTCACCGACGATGCCCAGGGTTTCGCCGCGGGCCAGGCTCAGATCGACATCGCGCACCGCATCGAAGGGCTTGCGCCCGAACCAGCCCGACTTGAACCAGAACCGGCAGCCGACGCCCTCACCTCGCAGCAGTTCGGGCGCGTCAGTGGCGACCGGCTCAAGCGAGCGACGCGGGCGGCTGTCGATCAGGCGGCGGGTATAGGGGTCGAGCGGCGCGTCGAAGAGTTGCCCGGTGGGCGCGGTCTCGACCAGCTTGCCGGCGCGCATCACACCGACGCGGTCGGCGAAACGGCGCACCAGCGGCAGGTCGTGGCTGATCAGGAGCACCGCCATACCAATACGCCGCTGAAGATCGTCGAGCAACTCGACAATTTGCCGCTGGATGGTCACGTCGAGCGCGGTGGTGGGCTCATCGGCCACCAGCAGCGAGGGCCGGCAGGCGAGTGCCATCGCGATCATGGCCCGCTGGCGCTGCCCGCCCGAGAGCTCATGCGGATAGCTGTGGACCCGCCGCTGCGGCTCGGGCACACCGGTGAGCTCGAGCAGCTCGACCGCACGAGCTCGCGCCGCAACCCGACTGAGACCCTCATGCAGCACCAGGGTTTCGCCGATCTGGTCACCGATTGCAAAGAGCGGATTGAGGGCGGTCATCGGCTCCTGGAAGATCATGGCGATCTCCTTGCCGCGCACCCCGCGCATCTGTTGCTGCGACAGGCTGGAGAGCTCGCGCCCGGCAAGCGTCACGCGCCCCTCGACACTGGCGTCGCCGGCCAGCCCCAGCAAGGCCAGCGCGGTCAGGGTCTTGCCCGACCCCGACTCGCCCACCAGCGCAAATTTTTCGCCGCGCCGGATCTCGAACGAGACGCCGTCGACTGCATTGAATCGGCCAGTGGACGTCTCGAAGCTCACGCTCAGGCCATCGACCTCAAGCAGCGGCTCGGCGCGGCCGTCGGCGCCCGCCGGTGTCGGCAAGGGTGACATCGGTGTCTCAGCCACGACGGGTATCGAGCGCGTTGCGAAGCGCCTCGCCGATGAAGATCAGCAGCATCAGGGTGCCGACCAGCACAGTGAAGGTGGTCAGCGTGATCCACCAGGCATCGAGGTTGGCCTTGCCCTGCGCAAGGAGCTCGCCGAGGCTGGCGGTCGAGGGGGGCACGCCCAGCCCAAGGAAGTCGAGGCTGGTCAGCGCGAGAATGGCGCCACTCATGCGAAACGGCAGGAACGCAATCACCGGCGTGAGACTGTTGGGCAGCACATGGCGCCGGATGATCTGCGCGTTCGACAGTCCGAGCGCGCGCGCCGCCGTCACATATTCGAGATTGCGGTTGCGCAGGAACTCAGCCCGGACATAGTCGGACAGCCCCATCCAGCCAAAGAGCGACAGGATCACCAGCAGGATCAGCACCCCGGGTTCGAAGAGCGAGGCGAAGATCAGCAGCAGATAGAGCTCGGGCATCGAGCCCCAGACCTCGATGAAGCGCTGCAGGATCAGGTCGGTCTTGCCACCGAAATAGCCCTGAACCGCGCCGGTGATCAGGCCGATCACGACGCCAATGGCAGTCAGCGCCAGCCCGAAGAGCACCGACACCCGAAAGCCGTAGATGAGACGGGCCAACACATCGCGGCCGCGATCGTCGGTGCCAAGCCAGTTGACCGACGAGGGTGGCGCCGGATTGGGGCTGGGCGAGAAATAGTTGATGGTGTCGAATCGATAGGCATTGAGCGGATAGATCGCCCAGTTGCCGGGCCCGGCGAGCTGCTGGCGGATGAAGGGGTCGAGATAGTCGGTCTGGGTGGCGAAGTCGCCACCGAAACTCGTCTCGGGATAATTCTTGAGCAGCGGAAAAAAAGTTTTTCCGTTGTAGTGCGCGACGATCGGCCGGTCGTTAGAGATGAGTTCGGCGCACAGGCTCAAGGCCACCAGCACCACGAAGATCCAAAGACTCCACCAGCCGCGCCGGTCGGTGCGAAAGCGGCGCCAGACGCGGCGTGCGGGCGACAGCGATGACGGTGGCGCGCTCATCGGTTGCCCTCGAACTTGACCCGCGGATCGACCCAGACATAGGCCAGATCGGTGATCAGCTTGGTAAACAGTCCGATCAGGGTAAACAGAAAGAGCGTGCCCATCACCACCGGATAGTCGCGCTTCATCACCGACTCATACGACAGCAGACCCAGACCGTCGAGCGAAAACAGCGTCTCGATCAGCAGCGAGCCAGTGAAAAACGCACCCACAAACGCCGCCGGAAAGCCGGTCACCAGCGGAATCAGCGCGTTGCGAAACACATGCTTGTAGAGCACCGTGGTCTCGGACAAGCCCTTGGCACGCGCGGTGAGCACGTATTGCCGCCGGATCTCTTCGAGAAAGGTGTTCTTGGTGAGCATGGTGGTAACCGCAAAACTGCCGACCACCATCGCGGTGACCGGCATCGCGATATGCCAGAGATAGTCCATCACCTTGCCGGCCACCGACAGTTGCGCAAAGTTGTCGGAGGTCAGCCCGCGCAGCGGAAAGACCTGCCAGAAGCTGCCGCCACCAAAGAGCACCAGCAGCACGACCCCCAGCACGAAGCTCGGTATGGCATAGCCGGCCAGCACCAGGGTCGAAGTGATCAGATCGAACCTGCTGCCATGACGCACGGCTTTGGCGATGCCTAGCGGAATCGAGACCAGATAGGAGATGAAGAAGGTCCACAGGCCGAGGCTGATCGAGACCGGCAGCTTTTCCTTGATCAGGCTCCAGACGCTCTTTTGCTGGAAGTAACTGGTGCCGAGATCGAAGCGGGCAAAGCGCTTGATCATTTCCCAGAAACGGACATGGGCCGGCTTGTCGAACCCATAAAGCTTGCGGATCTCCTCGAGCTTGGCTTCATCGACACCCTGCCGACCGCGATAGGTGTTGTCACTGGTGGCCACCTCGCCGGGCGCGCCCCGCCCGCGCAGCTCCTGCAGCAGCTGCTCGACCGGGCCGCCCGGCACGAACTGCATGACCGCGAAGGTAATCAGCAGAATGCCGAAGAGTGTGGGCACCATCAGCAGAACACGTTTGACGAGATAGGCGAGCATCGGTCAGCGGGCCTGCGCGGGCTGACCCTCGGGCTTTCGCCACCAGGTCTTGAGCGCCCAGCTCGGTGCGGTGTAGTACTTGGGCAGGGTGGCCGGAATGCCGAAGACATCGCGATAGGCCACCCGATGGCTGGCGGCGTAAAAGTGCGGCACCAGAT
Source organism: Bordetella parapertussis (assembly GCA_945883285.1). GTDB lineage: Bacteria > Pseudomonadota > Gammaproteobacteria > Burkholderiales > Burkholderiaceae_E > UBA4615. Next base: position 15,026 of record CAMCXH010000040.1, read on the forward strand.
ACCAGCCGTTGCGAAGCACCCGGTCGAGGGCGCGTGCGCCGGTCACCAGCGAGGCGCGGCTATCGCTGCGCAGGATCTGCGCAATCAGTTCATCGACGGCCGGATCCTTGATGCCGGGCGCATTGTCAGACCCCTTCTCATCGGCCGCGGCACTCGAGAAGCGCTCGAGCAGCTCGTTGCCCGGCGTCTGGCTGGCGGGCAGCGAGGTCACGGTGACATCGAAATCAAACTCGTCCATGCGTTTCTGAAAGAGCACCGGATCGGTGACCCGCAGCCTGGCCTGGATGCCGAGCTTCTCGAGATTTCGGGCCCAGGGCACCGCGATGCGCTCGAGCGCCTTGGAGTAAGACAGCACCTCGAAGGCGAAGGGCTCGCCGCGGGCATTGCGCAGCAGGCCGTCGGGGGCGACCGTCCAGCCGGCCTCCTTGAGGAGCGCAAGCGCGGTGCGCAGGTTGTCGCGCAGCGTATGGGGCGCGATCGTGTCGGGCGGCATCGGCGCCTCGCCGAACACCGCCGGGTCGAGCTTGCTGCGCAGCGGCTCGAGCAGCGCGAGCTCATCGGCATCGGGGACACCGGTCGCCTGCATGTCGGAATTGGTGAAGTAGCTCGGCGTGCGGGCGTACTGGCCATAGAAGACCTGACGGTTCATCCACTCGAAGTCGAAGGCCTGGGCGAGCGCCTTTCGCACCCTCACATCGGCAAAAAGCGGCCGGCGAGTGTTCATCACAAAGCCCTGGATGCCGGCGCTGTTGGCATGCACGAACTGCTGCTTGATCAGCTCGCCCGAGCGGTAACGCGGCCCGACATGACCGCGAGCCCAGTTCTTGGCGGAATTTTCGAAGATCCAGTCGAACTGGCCGGCCTTGAAGCCCTCGAGCCGCGCGACTTCGTCCTTGAAGTAGGTGTAGCCGATGCGGTCGAAATTGAACATGCCGCGGCGCACCGGCTGGCGATCGGCCCAGTAATCGGCGCGCCGTGCATAAACGATCGACTTGCCCCAGTCGACGGTGTCGATGCGATAGGGACCGCTGGCAATCGGCGGGTCCTGGACGATCTGATCGAAGGGTTTGCCGTTGCCCCATTTGCGCGAGAACACCGGCAGCGAGCCCAGGATCATGTGCAACTCATGGTTGCGACGCTTGAATTCGAAACGCACCGTGCGTTCATCGGGTGTTGCAACCGACTTCACATCGGCAAAGAGATTGCGGTAGCGCGGATGCGCCAGCTTGCTCATCAGCGTCTCGTAAGAATGCTTCACATCGAGCGCCAGCACCGCATCGCCGTTTGAAAAGCGCGCCTTGGGGTTCAAGCGAAAGGTGATCGACAGGCCATCGGGCGCAAAGCGCATCGACTCGGCCAGCAGACCATAGACCGAGAAGGGCTCGTCTTCGCTTTGCTCGGTGAGCGAATCGAACATCAGAGCACCGACGCCGGCGGCGACCACGCCCTTGAGGGTAAAGGGATTGACCTTGTCGAAGGAGCCGAAACCGTCGAGCGACAGCAGTCCGCCTCGCGGTGCATCCGGGTTGACATAGTTGAAGTGGGTGAATCCAGGCTGATAGCGCGGCTGCGCGCCCCAGGCCATGGCGGTGACGAAGCCGTCAGAATCAGCGCTTGCGCCGGATGGGGCGGCCGCATGCGCCACACCGGCTGCCGCCATCAGGAGCCCCGCGCCCGCGATGACCCGGGCAATCCACCATGCGACAATCGACATTACAAAATTCTATCGGAGAAACCGGATGTTCCTGGCCGGCAAACGCATTCTCATCATGGGCCTGTTGTCGAACCGCTCGATTGCTTACGGCGTGGCGCAGGCCTGCCGCAAGCAGGGCGCCGAACTCGCCTTCACTTACCAGACCGAGCGCTTTCGCGACCGGATCACCGAAATGGCCGCCGAATTCGGCTCCGACAAGGTCTTTGCCTGCGATGTGGCCGACGACGCCCAGATCGAGGCGCTCTTCGCCGATCTGGGCAAGGTCTGGGACGGGCTCGACGGCGTGGTTCATGCGGTGGCCTTCGCGCCGCGCGAGGCGATCATGGGTGATCTCTACGACGGCCTGTCGCGCGAGGCCTTCCGGGTTGCTCACGATATCTCGGCCTACAGCTTTGCCGCGGTCGGCGGGGCGGCCAGGCCACTGATGGCCGGGCGCAAGGGTGCGCTGATCACGCTGTCTTATCTCGGCGCGGTGCGTGCAGTGCCCAACTACAACATCATGGGCATGGCCAAGGCCTCGCTCGAAGCCAGCGTGCGCTATATGGCCACCAGCCTCGGGCCTCACGGCACGCGGGTGAATGCGATTTCGGCCGGCCCGATCAAGACGCTTGCAGCCTCGGGCATCAAGGGTTTTTCGAAGCTGCTCGATTTTGCCGAACAGCACGCGCCGATGCGACGCAACGTGACCACCGAGGAAGTCGGCAATGTGGCCGCTTTCATGCTGTCGGACATGGCCTCGGGCATCACCGGCGAGATCACTTATGTCGATGCCGGTTTCTCGATCGGCGTGCCAGGCATGGGCGAGCAGTCGTGAAACGGGTCACTTCCGGGTGGCTCACGCTGCTGATCGCAGCGAGCCTGTCGGCCTGCGCCACCCGTCAGCCCGACCCACCAAGCTGCCCCAACATTTCGGCGCTCGCGGAAATGACCCGCGCCTATGCCGCGCTTGAGCCATTGCCCAATCCGTCGGACGACCTGAGCCTGGCCGGTGCGGTCTGTGGTCGAGACAAGTTCGTGCGGCTGCTCGGCGAGCGCTATGGCAAGGTGGTCGGCTACAAGGCGGCGCTCACCAACCCGGCGGTGCAAAAGCGCTTCAACCATCCGGCGCCGGTGCGCGGCACCTTGCTCGATGCCATGGTCCTGGCCGACGGCGCCGAGGTGCCGGCCAAATTCGGCGCTTTACCGGTGTTTGAAGCCGACCTGGTGGTTGTCGTGCGTGACGCCTCGATCCATGAGGCGCGAACGCCCGAACAGGTGCTGGCGTCGATCGCCTCGATCAGGCCCTTTATTGAGCTGCCTGACCTGATCGTCAAAGATCCCTCGCGCATCAACGGCCCGACGATCACATTGATCAACGCCGGCGCCCGGTTTGGCGTGCTCGGCGCACCGATCGCGGTCACGCCCTCCATGGCACAGTCGGCCGCGCTCTCGACAGCACTGCGCGACATGACGGTTCGGGTGATCGACGGCAACGGCCGCGAGCTCGACAGCGGCAAGGGCTCGGCGATCCTTGATCATCCGCTCAACGCGGTCATCTGGCTGGCCGACGATCTGAAGAAGTCGGGCATCACCCTCAAGCCGGGCGACCTGCTGTCACTCGGCTCGTTCTCGCGCCTTTTGCCGCCTCAGGCCGGGCAGACGGTGCGAGTGGTCTATGAAGGACTGCCGGGCAACCCGTCAGTGTCGGTGCGGTTTCGGTGAGCCATTCGGTCGCGCTGGTGGTTATCGCCCGCGATGAAGCGCCGCGCATCGGCCGCCTGCTGGAGAGCGTCGCACCCTGGGTCGACCGGCTCTGCGTGCTCGATACCGGCTCGGTCGACACCACGATCGACATTGCACGGGCAAGCGGCGCAGCTGTCGGCCAGTTCGTCTGGTGCAATGATTTTTCGGCGGCTCGCAATACGGCGCTCGCAATGGCCAGCGCCGACTGGCATCTGGTGCTCGATGCCGACGAGTGGCTGGTCAGCGGCGGCGAATCAATTCGCGAACTCGCCGGTATCGATCCGCAGTTTGTGGGTGCGGTGCGAATGGAGGAGCATTTCGGCGCGAGCGGTGAAGCGCGTGCCGACAGCTGGCTCAGTCGCGTGCTGCCAGGGTCGGTGCGTTATGCCGGGCGTATTCATGAGCAGCCCTCGCACAACCTGGCGGTCAGACGCTTGCCGATTCATATCGGCCATGACGGCTACTCACCCGCGGCGCTCGCCGCCAAGCGCGGGCGCAACCGGCAACTGCTTGAGGCCGACCTGGCCGAGCGCCCGGAGGATGCCTACCTGTGCTACCAGCTCGGCAAGGATGCCGCGGTCTATGACGAGCACGAGCTTGCAGAAAATTTCTTTTCTCGTGCCCTGCCGCTTGCCGACGAGCAGGCGCCCTGGCGATGTGACCTCATCGCCCGCCGGCTCTTTGCGCTCAAGCGGCTCGGGCGCCATGCCCAGGCGTTGAAACTGGCGACTGTAGAGCAAATCGCCTGCGCCGAATCGCCGGATGTTTTTTTCGCGCTCGGCGATGTGCTGCTCGACTGGGCGGTCAACGATCCGGTGCAGGCCACTTCATTGCTTGCCAAAGCCGAGACTGCCTGGCTCAGATGCCTGGCCATCGGCGAGCGGCCCGATATCGCGGGTGCGGTGCAGGGTCGCGGGGGGCACCTTGCCGCCCATAACCTTGCGCTGGTCTACGAGTTCACCGCGCGACCCGAGATGGCCGCGAGGCTGCGCGCAAAGTTTGGCCTCGATACCCGCCAACTGCTTGGCTGAGCGAAATCTGAGCGAAATCTGAGCGCCTGAGCCCGGGCGCAAGCTCTGACCGAACCGCAACACTGAACCGCTACACTGCCTGCCATGCATACCGACCTTCCTTCCGGCACCCGCATCGAGTATGCGGTGCATGGCGCCCCCAGCGCCCCAGCCATCGTGCTCATCACCGGCCTGGGCCTGCAGATGACCGCCTGGCCCGCGTCCTTCATCGAGGGGCTGGTGGCCCGCGGCTTTCGGGTGGTGATCTTCGATAACCGCGATTCGGGTCTGTCGAGCCGTGCCACATCGGCCAAACGGATCGATCTGCGGGCAGCGGCCTTCAGGGGGATGATGGGATTCCCGGTGCAACCGCCCTACACCCTCGAGGATATGGGGCTGGACGCGATTGGCCTGATGGACCTTCTCAAAATCGAGCGGGCCCATGTGCTGGGGATCTCGATGGGCGGAATGATCGGCCAGGTGCTGGCGGCAAAGCATCGCGAGCGGCTGCGCTCGCTCACCTCGATCATGTCATCGAGCGGCGCAATGCGATTCAGCTTTCATCTGTCGCCGGCCACGCGCGCACTGCTCAGTCCGCCGCCGCGCAATGCCACCGAAGCCCAGATCCTCGATCACACCGAGCACATCTGGATGCTGATCGGCAGCCCCGGAATGCAGCCGCCGCGCGACATCCTGCGCGAGCGCCTGCGCCAGAGCATGCAGCGCGCCTACAACCCGGCAGGGGTGGCCCGCCAGATGCTCGCGATCATGGCCAGCGGCGATCGCAGACGGCTGTTGCGCACCATCGACACACCGACCCTGGTGATCCACGGCGATCGCGACACGCTGGTGCCGATCGGGGCCGGGCGTGACACCGCGGCCAATATTCCTGGCGCATCGTTCCGGGAAGTCGCTGGCATGGGCCATGACCTGCCCGAGCCGCTGGTGCCGATGCTGGTCGATCTGGTGGCCGGGCACTGCGAACAGGCCGACCGTGCCGATGCCTCCCGCGACGCTTGAGCTGATCGACCTGCACAAGCGGTTCGGGCCGCAGCGCGACGTGCTCGCCGGTATCTCGATGCGCCTGGAGGCCGGTGAGCGTGTCGCGCTGCTGGGTGAATCGGGCGTGGGCAAGTCGACCCTGCTCAATCTGATCGCCGGACTCGAGCGCGCGGATGCCGGCGAGATCTGGCTCGACGGTCAGGCGGTACACACCCTGAACGACGATCAGGCGGCGGCCATCCGGGCTCGCGACATCGGCTTCGTCTTCCAGGCCTTTCACCTGCTCGCCCATCTTCGGCTCTGGCAAAACGTCGCCATCCCGATGCTGCTGGGCGCCTGCGAGGTCGGGCAGGCACGGGCCGCGGCCGAGTCGATGCTCGATCGGGTCGGGCTGGGTTCGCGGGTCGAGGCACTGCCGCGGGAACTCTCGGGCGGCGAGCAACAGCGCGTGGCGCTGGCCCGGGCCCTGGTCCATTCACCGCGACTGATCCTGGCCGATGAACCCACCGGCAACCTCGACCCGCGCACCGCCGCCCAGGCGCTGGCGCTGATCGACGAGCAGGTGCGCGAACGCGGTGCGGCGCTGCTGATGGTGACCCATTCGGCGCAGGCAGCCGCCATCGCCGGGCGACGCCTTCGCCTGACCCCGGCCGGTCTGGTCGACGACGAATGAAGGCGGCGGTCGCGACCCTGCGCTGGTGGATCTGGCTGGCGCTCGGGCAGTGGCGCGCCGCACCCGGTCGCACGCTGGTGTCGATCGTGGCGGTCGCCATCGGTGTGGCACTGGCGCTGGCCATCCATCTGGTCAATGCCTCAGCCCTCGAAGAGTTTCGCCAGGCGATTGCCACGATCAATGGCGAGGCCCACGCGCAGGTGCGCGCCCGCCGCGAGGGCTTCGATGAAGCACTGCTGGCGCAGCTCGCCGACCCACCAATCGACGGAGTTGCCGGGCTCAGTCCGGTGATCGAAACCGATGTGGTGGTGCTGCCGCAGCAGCGTTCGCTGCGGGTGATCGCGATCGATCCGTTTGCAGCGGTCGCGGTCACGCCGGCGCTGATGCCGATGACGCAAGGCGATGCTGCCTCGCTCTTTGAAGCCGATGCGATCTTCCTGTCGCAGCCGGCGCTGGAGGCCTTCGGCCTGAAGGTGGGCGATCCGATCAGCCTGCGCGTCGGGCTCGAGCCGCTGGCGCTGCGTGTCGCCGGGACGGTGCCGGGTGCGGCACCCGGCCAGCGGCTGGCGGTGATGGATATTGGCACGGCGCAATGGCGTCTGTCGCCGCTCGGTCTGCTCGGGCGCCTGTCGCGCATCGACCTGCGGCTGAACGAAGGCGCCGATCCGCAGACGGTCCAGCGGGCGGTCTCGGCGCGACTGCCGGCCGATGCCGTCTGGACGACACCAGGGACTGACGAGCAGCGCATGTCGAATGTCTCGCGGGCCTACCGGGTCAATCTCAATGTGCTGGCCCTGGTGGCGCTCTTTACCGGCGCCTTCCTGGTCTTTGCAACCATGGCGCTGGCGGTCGTGCGCCAGCAAGGTGAACTCGCGCTGCTGGGCGTGCTGGGTGCCACGCCGCGCGCGCGCCTCGGTGCGGTGCTGGCGCAGGGCGCGATCCTTGGCGCACTGGGCGCGCTGCTGGGCACCGCGGCCGGCGTCGGGCTGGCCGCCCTGCTGCTGGCGGCGGTCGGCGGCGACCTGGGCGGCGGCTATTTCAGCGGGTCGCGACCGCGCGTGGTGCTCGAGCCGCTGGCGCTCGGCGGATTCGCGCTGCTCGGGCTTGCGGTCGGCATGCTGGGGTCGGTCATGCCGGCCTGGGCCGCCTCGCGCGCCGCCCCGGCCCGCGCATTGCGCAGCGGCAGCGCCGAAGACGCCCTGGCCGGCCTGGCCCGCGGGCGCTGGGCGCTGGCGCTTGCCGCAGCCGGTGCGCTGCTGGTCGCCCTGCCACCAATCGCAGGACTGCCGATCGGCGCTTATGTCGCGATCGCCCTGTGGCTGGTGGCCGGCATCGCCTGCGTGCCCCTGCTCACCCGCACGCTGGGCCAGCTGCTGGCACGACTGGCCGGACGCACACTGTGGCGCTGGCCCGCCGCCTGGCTGGCCACCACCCGCATCGCCCAATCGCCGGGCACGGTCGCCGCGGGACTCGCCGGTGTGGTCGCAAGCTTTGCCCTGAGCTCGGCGATGGCGATCATGGTGAGCAGCTTTCGGACCTCGGTGTCCGAGTGGCTGGATGCGGTGCTGCCGGCCGATGTCTATGCCCGGGTCTCGGCCGGACGCGATGCACCGCTCGACCCGGCATTGCAGCGCCTGATCGCCGCGGCACCCGGCGTGGTGCGAGCCGATTTTCTGCGCACCATCGAACTCAGCCTCGAGCCGCAGCGCCCGGCCGTCGCCCTGCTGGTGCGCGACCTCGACCCTCGCCATCCGCAGCAGCAGCTGCCGATGACCGGCGAGTCGCTGCCGGTGCCGCCCGATGCCATCGCGGTCTGGATCTCGGAGCCGATGCTCGATCAGTACAAGATGCGCCCGGGTGATCGCATCGAGTTGCCGATCGGTGCCGTTGTGCCGGGACATGGACAGGGTCAATCACAGGAACGGGCAGCCAAGCCGGCAACCGGCCCGCCACCGCGATTTTTCGTGGCCGGGGTATGGCGCGACTATGCCCGCCAGCATGGCGCGCTGTCGATCGCTGCCGCCGACTGGCAGCGGCTCACCGGCGAAAGCGCAGCGAGCGACGTCGCCCTGTGGCTGGCACCGGGCGTCACGCCCGATGCGGTGATCGCCGGACTGGCCCGGACGACGCCGTCGCTGGCAGCCCTCGAATGGCGCAGCGCAGCCGACATCCGCGCCCTGTCGCTGCGAATCTTCGATCGCAGCTT
>CAMCXH010000041.1 GCA_945883285.1 Bordetella parapertussis
CAGATCAGGATCGTCTCAGGATCGAGCAGTCAATCAGATTTGAAATCAGCCGTTGATTCCGAATGCCGAGCACAGTCGCGGCGGGTCGAGCAGCTGGATCGCGAGTTCGCCACCATTGGCTCGGATGATGTTGCTCACGAACGAGCCCTCCTGTCCGGTTGACAAGGGGTTCGGTGTCACATTGCCATGAGCGAACTGGGCGACGCTATGAAGTTCATCGACAATCAGACCGATGCACGCCGAGCCGTGTTGCATGATCAGAATCTGACTGTCGTTGCCCGGCTGGCCTGGCTGCCCGCCGAGCAGGCCTGCGAGGTCAAAGACCCAGGCATAAGTGTCCTGCCCGTCGTGTTCGCGCCGGACAATCCCGCGTCGCCAGACCGACTGACCCACTGAGGCCGGTCGCATCGCCTGCACCGAGACAGCTTCAAGGACCGTGTGCGCAGGCAGGGCCATAAGCTGGTGATTGCAGACAAAGGTCGCGTATTCAGCGCCGCTGTGCGCGTTCAAGACTGATTCGAGTTGCAGGGGTGCGATGGACTGCGCGTGAGAATCTTCGAGAACCGATCCGAAATGACGGATGACCACCGCGATCACTGCTTCGCGATAGCCGTCGGTGGTCTTGAATTCGCGGTAGCCGGCGGTGGCCGACGCAGCAAAGATCGCGTATTGCCCTTCATGGATGCTGACGTCACTGACGTGTTCGCCGGCCTTGGGCAGCGACATTGACGCCGGCATCGAAAAGCGTGAGCCGACCGGATGGGCCGGATGGGTGCTCGACAGAACCGTGCCGTCTGGCGAGGTAAACAGCGCATACATATTGCTGCGGCCGTTGATGCCGCCTTGCAACATCGCCTCGAATTCGGGTCTGCTGTCAAACACCACGCCAATGCCGCCAAGCACCTGACCCGGATTCTTCGGGTGGGTGATCGCGGCATGGTACTCATAGCTTGAATCGCCGCCGTAAAACGCCGAGGCTTCGAAAGGGGTGACGTAATAGCTCTGGGTGGTGCGCAGAGCAGCGACTTTCGCGAGCGTGGTCGGCGATAACGCGGCATCGTCACCGAGCGGCTCGCCGGTGCTCGCGATGATGCTGCCTTGACGGTCATAGACGAAGATTCGGGTGTAAACCGTATACAGGCCGTTGATGTACTCGAGCACCCTTTCGATCGACTGGGCCGATTGCTCATCCGGATCGGCTAGCCCATTGCGAAGCTCAGCGGTCAGCGCCCACCACCGGCAATCGTTGGCGCGTTCGTAGAGGTTGCGATCGAGCAGGTCGACCAGCAGTTTTGCAGTGAATCCGGCGTCAAGCAGGTTGGAGGCCAGCACGGTTTCATACAGATCGTCGATGGCGGCTTTGAACAGGAGGTTGCTTGAATTTCCGGTCTCACTGATCTGCTCCAGGACGGTCTTCAGTTTGCTCAGATCCCCTTTGCCGCCGGCGGTCATGACTTGACCGTTCCAGACGATCTGCTTGATGTGCCTGGCGGCGAACATGATGTCGTGAAGCGGTGGGCAAAAGCTTTGTGCGTGCGACAGCAGCCCCTTGAGCAGTTCGGGGTCGAGGCGGTCCGACAGGCGTTCCTGATCGCGTTCAAAGGCGATATCAATCGGCGTCATCATCTGACCGATCCAGCCGTCAGGACCCTCATAGCCCTGATAACCGGGCGAGGTGCGGGTGCTGATCAGGTAGTTGCGTCCGGAGTAAAGAAAAGGCCGATTCTGATTGTCGAGATTGACCGGCACCTGTGCGCCCGGCGCAATCCACAGTGGATCAGCGCTGGCGATGACACGATGGTCCTGACCGAGCAGCAGCATGATGCTGCGCCGGGAAACGTCGCGGTGCGAACTGAAAATACCGGCCATTTCATCTTCGAAGTTGAAACTCAGGCACAGCACGCCGACGACCGCGCCGGTATCGGGATGAAGCATGCGGTGTGCATAGATGAGTGCCTGGGACTTCTTGGGTCGAAGATCACTGGCCCCGAAGCTTTCGACATAGCTGCGCGATTCGAGTGCACGGCGAATGCAGCGGTCGGCACACTGACCGGGATCGGACGATGCGTCGATGTTGATCAGGACTCGGCCGTCGACATCAAGCAGCAGGATGTCGTCGTAGACGGTGTACTTGGCGCGGTACTCGTTCAGTCTTTGACGAATGAGCTCGGCGTCGCTGGAAAGCCCGGCGACAAAGCTGCACAGTTGTCGGTCGGTGGCCAGAAATCCCACGTCGGCTGTGCGCTCGAACAGATTGCGCACGACGATGTCGATGATGTACTGGGACTTGGTGGCGATCTGACCGGTGACGTTGGCGAGCTTTTCCTTGATCAGACTGGCGACCAGTTCGCGTTCGAGCTGACTGAACTGCTTGCGGGTGGCGGCCATCGTCGGCAGGATCGTCCGCGCTTCCTCGGGGCAATTCATCTTGGCGGACGATTCGATCAGCCGCCACATCAGATTCAGATCCTGAAGCGAACGCTCGCAACGACTGACGTCGCGCATATAGGGCATGAACAGTTCGAGATCAAAGGCACTGAGCGCAGAATTTTCCATGTTGAGCATTTGAGTGCGGTGGGCAGGAGGGCGGTTTGCTGTGCGAGTCGTGTCCGTCCATCAGATTGAACTGCGCCGAGATCCTCTCCTGGTTGCATCCTGATTCAGCGACGCGCTATGACAGCTTGAAGACCGCCACGGCTTGTACCAGATGCTGCGCCTGAATCTTGAGGCTTTCTGCAGCCGCAGCACTTTCTTCGACCAGCGCTGCGTTTTGCTGCGTTGCTGCGTCCATCTGGTTGACTGCATCGCCGACCTGCTGAACGCCGGTGTTCTGCTCGACGCTGGCCGCGCTGATCTCGGCGACGATGCCGGTCACGCGCTGGATGGACCCGACGATCTCGTCCATGGTCTTGCCGGCCTGGTCGACCAGCGCAGTGCCCTGGTCGACGCGTTCGACACTGCTGACGATCAGTGACTTGATCTCCTTGGCAGCCTCGGCGCTGCGTTGCGCAAGGTTGCGTACTTCCGAGGCCACGACTGCAAAGCCTCGGCCCTGTTCGCCGGCGCGCGCCGCTTCGACGGCTGCGTTCAGTGCCAGGATATTCGTCTGGAAGGCGATGCCATCGATCACGCTGATGATGTCACCGATTTTTCGGCTGCTCTCATTGATGTCCTTCATGGTGACGACCACCTTGCTCACCACCTCGCCGCCTTGCTCGGCCACGGCCGATGCACTCTGGGCCAATTGATTTGCCTGCCTGGCGCTGTCGGTGTTGTTGCGAACCGTGGAGCTGAGCTCCTCCATCGTGGCGGCGGTCTCTTGCAGCGCGCTTGCCTGCTGCTCGGTGCGTGTCGACAGATCCTGATTGCCCTGCGCAATCTGCGCGCTGGCGGTGGCCACTGCCTCCGAGTTGCTGCGCACCTCAGTCACCACGCCCACCAGGCTGTCACGCATGCCGGCCAGTGCAGCCATCAGGCTGCTTGTGTCGCCGATGCGCACCGGAATCCGGGTGGTGAGGTCGCCCCGGGCGACCGCATTGACCGCCGCGGTTGCATCACCGGGTTCTGCCCCGAGTTGACGAAAGAGGCTGCGGGTGAGTGTCGCGCCGAGCACCAGCGTCAAGCCGAAGAGGCCGAGGCCACCGATAACGAGTGTGTAGTTGTTGCCGCTCAGGGTTGATTCCAGCGATGCACTGCGCACAACCAGCAGGTCCTCTTCCGCTTTCGCGAACTCCGCGATCAGGCCGCGAAAGGCATCCATCGCCACTTTGTCCTTGCCTGCCGAGAACTCCCGCAGCAGGCCATCGACCGAGCCTTTGCCGGCCGAGACCTCGCGGCGCATCGTGACCAGGCCATTGGCAACCGCCATGAACTGCGTGTGAAACCCCATCAGCTTTTCCAGTCGCGCCTGCTGCGCCGGATTGTCGGAGGTCAGTGATTTCGCATTGTTGAAGTGCGCAAGAAATGCTTTTTCGCCAAGATTGAAAGGTTCCAGAAAATTCTCGCTGGCACCGGCCACAAATCCCCGCAAACCGGTCTCGATATTGATCATGTTCTCGAGCATCCGCTGGGACTCTGTCAGTACCTTGTAGGTGTGGGTATTCCAGTGGACGGTTTCGCGAAGCTTGCTGGCATTGAACAGCGCGATACCGATGAGCGTGCTGATGATCAGCAGGATCGCCGAGAAGGTCAGGGTGATCCGTTTTTTCAGCGTCCAGTTGTCAAACATCGTCGCTCTCCACAAAGCTGACACAATGTGGCGCAGGGTGCCTGAGCGGGCTTGGCTGAGTGCAAGCCAGTCGCCCTGTGGTGTCGTGCCTGCGATCGACGGTGCGCGCACCATCGAACGTCTTGCTACCAGTGCTGGCTGCCGGGGTCGCCCTTGAACGGACCGACCAGTTCGGGAGTGATCCAGCCGCCATAAAAACCGCCTGGCTGCGGCCTGACGGCGACGCCGTCAACGCGGCAATCCAGTGAGGCAGGATAGAAGGCCACGCAGCTGGCCAGCGCTTGCGCACCAGCCAGAGGCTTCGGATAGCTCCAGGCGACATCCGGCAGGCGCCGATCACCATGCACTAATGTCCAGTACTGCGCCGGACCTTTCCACTCGCAAAACGAGCCGCCGGCTCCCGGCTGAAAAAGCGTCGTGACCACGTCATCCCAGGGCAGGTAGACGCTCGGCGGATGGGCGGTCTCGAGCACGAGCACCGCGCGACGCGTACGGGCCACCTCGATATCCCCCCATCGCACCACGATTTCACGCGTGTCCTGCGCAAGTCTCGGTGGTCGCGGGAAGTCCCAGACCGAGACCTGGCCGGGCCCGGGAATCACGGCAAAGGGCGGTCGCGTCTGGCCTTTCCAGAGCCAGTGCTCGCGGGCCGATCGGATCCAGTCGGGCAGTTCACTCATTCGCTTTCAATCCTCAAGCCTGGCTGAGTCCGTGGCGTGATGTTGGCTGTCGGCATGTCAATGCTCGCGATCACGGCTGGGACTGCTGCTCGAATCGCGCCGTGACATCCTGCATTCTCGAGCGGTTCTTGCCCCAGTCGAAAAGCCCAAACAATGAACGCGATCGAAAGTCGATGCGCTGATCCTGTGGATTGATCCGGAAGTCGACCTGATCCCGAAAGCCCATCGGCGTGGTGAAGATCACCTGCATCGTCAAGGCGTCGCTTTGCACGACGGTTGCCTCGGGAAATCGCTTCAGGGTGGCCTGCAGCAGGGCCATCGCCTGTGCAGGCGTGCCCCGGTAGGGCAGCGGGGCAAAGCCGCCGGTGCCGGTGGAATTCACGCAGTTGCTGGGCAGCGGGCAAGCCAGATCCGGCGCGTTGGCAGCGGCGACACGGGAACTGTTGGGCGCCGGGGAAGCGCAGGCGCTCAACACGATTGCTGCGGCGATGGCCGCGCCCCTTGAGATGATTGGCATGTTTCGGACTCCGGTCGTTGTGCTCAGTCTGCCTTTAAATCGCTTTGCAGCCTCGGCGTCTCCGATCGGGGCAGTACTGTTACGCCGAAAAGTGCTATCGCCGCTGCCATCAGATAGGCGGGCCCGAAGCCTGCGACCGATCCGATCGCACCAAAGGCCAGCGGCCCTCCCACCAGCCCCGCAGTCATGACCACCATCACCGCGCCGGTGGCCGAGCCGACCTCCGAGGGCGGCACGCGCAACGAGACTTCGGCCAGGAACACACCATTCCAGCCGGCTGCGGTGAGCCCGAAAATCGCCAGCAGCGGCCACATCCAGAGGTCGGGGATCTGCGCACCAAACAGCCCGAGCAGTCCCGCGCAGGCAGCCGTGACCAGCCCCAGGCCCCGCAGCACCGCTGCCGGGTGGCCGCTGCGGCTGGCCACCCAGCCCCACAGAATGCGGCCGACAAAGCCACCAGCCTGGGCCATTGCAAGCCATTGGCCGGCTTGTATCAGGCTCGCGCCCCGTTCGGCGACCGCGTAGGTGACGAACCAGCCATTCAGGCAGATTTGCGTGGCGGCAAAGGCACCCGCGCACAGTGACATGCGCCGCAGATCGCGCGATGCCGCCAGGCGGCGCAGTGACTCGAGCGATCCGATTCGCCGCCCCGCGACCATCGCCGGTGCGGGCCACTCGCGAATGGCCCGACGCATCGACACCGCCCCTGCCATCAGCAAGAGCGCCACCAGCAGGCAGGCCTTTTGCCATCCGAATGCCAGTGCGATCAGCGGCAGGCTGGCCGAAGCGACGAATGAGCCGACCTGCACGCCCGCCTGCTTGAGCGAAAAGAGCAGCGGCTGCTGGCGCGGTGGCACGAACTGCGACAGCAGCTGAGACGACGCGGGTCCTTCCAGGCCATGGCCCAGTCCCAGCAGCAGGGCACAGGCTGCCACACCCCAGGCAGTCCCGGTGGCGGCACAGCAAAGACCGGTTGCGCAGCACACCAGACAGGCCTGCGTCAGCCGCCATGCGCCGAATCGGGGAATCAGCGATCCGCTGGAGGTCGCGAGGAAGATTTGCGACAGCCAGACGGCTGCGGTATACCAGCCCACGAAGGCAAGCGGCAGTTGGGCATCACGAGCCACCTCGGGGGCAAGCACCGGGATGGCGGTATAGGCGAAGGCCGCAGCGCCGACGACGCTTCCCAGCCAGATGGACACGGCCATTGGGCCACGGGAGGAGGACATGGCGTGAGTGTGCCTGAGCTCAGATGGCATCCCGGTAGACGGGCTGGCTGACGAACGACACACCTCTCAAGGACCAACTGATGGCAAGCCTCTCGACACGACTGACCCAAGCTCTCTCGCTGCAACATCCGGTGGTGTCTGCGCCGATGGCCTTCGCCGGTGGTGGTGCGCTCGCGGCGGCAGTCAGTCGCGCTGGCGGCTTGGGATTGATCGGTGGCGGCTACGGAGACCGGTCCTGGCTCGAGCAGCAGTTTCAAGCAGCGGCGGGCGAGCGGGTTGGGGTGGGCTTCATCACCTGGTCACTGCAAAAGTCGCCGTCGCTCCTGACCGATGTGCTCAAGCACCGTCCGGTTGCGGTCATGCTGTCCTTTGGCGATCCGCGCCCCTTCGCCAATGAGATTCGTGCGGCCGGCGCAGGTCTCATCTGCCAGTGTCAGGACATGGGCCATGTGAAAGAGGCGGTCGAGGCGGGTGCCGACCTGGTCGTCGCGCAGGGCACTGAAGCGGGCGGGCATGGCGGTCTGCGGGGCACATTGAGTTTTGTGCCGGAAGTCGCTGACTATCTCGCCAAACAGGCGCCCGACACCCTGCTGCTCGCGGCAGGCGGCATCGCCGACGGGAGGGGGTTGGCCGCGTCACTCCTTCTTGGCGCCGACGGCGTGCTGCTCGGAACCCGTCTTTGGGCGGCAAGCGAAGCCCTGGTGCGCGAGGGCCATCACCGGGCGATCATCGACACCAATGGCGATGGCACCTTGCGCACGACCTTGGCCGATATTGCACGCGAGATTCCATGGCCTCGGGGCTTTACCGCCCGAATCCGCCGCAATGCCTTCACCGACCGCTGGCAGGGGCGGGAAGAGGCGCTGGCGAAAGACATTGCCGTCGAAGCGCCGCGCTACAGGCAGGCCTTTCTCGACGGCGATCCGGACAACACCGGGGTCTGGTTCGGTGAAGCTGCCGGGCTGATCGATTCGGTCGATCCCGCAGCGGTCATCATCGAGCGGATGGTGAGTGACGCGGCGAGTCGGCTGGTCGGGCATGGGAATGCCCGGACTGTGGTGCCGTGAATCACTCTCGTGCAACACTTGAGGATTGACGTGAGCGGAGTGCCTGAGTGAAAACGCGTGCAGCAGTAGCATTCAAGGCTGGCCAGCCTTTGAGTATCGAGACGGTCGATCTGCAGGGGCCGCGTGAGGGTGAAGTGCTGGTCGAGATTCGGGCCACCGGCATCTGCCACACCGATTACTACACGCTGTCGGGCGCCGATCCCGAGGGCTTGTTTCCGGCCATCCTCGGGCATGAGGGCGCGGGCGTGGTGCTCGATGTCGGCGCTGGCGTGACCAGCCTTCGCAAGGGCGACCATGTCATTCCGCTCTATACGCCCGAGTGCCGGCAATGCAAGTTCTGCCTCAGCCGCAAGACCAATCTGTGTCAGCTGATTCGCGGCACGCAGGGCAAGGGGCTGATGCCCGATGCCACCAGTCGCTTCAGTCTGAACGGTGAACCGCTCCTGCACTACATGGGCACGAGCACCTTCAGCAATCACACCGTCGTGCCTGAAATTGCGCTGGCGAAAATTCGCCCGGATGCGCCATTCGACAAGGTCTGCTACATCGGTTGCGGCGTCACCACCGGCATCGGTGCGGTGATCTTCACCGCCAAGGTCGAGGCCGGCGCCACGGTGGCGGTCTTCGGCCTGGGTGGCATCGGTCTGAACGTGATTCAGGGCGCACGCATGGTCGGCGCAGACAAGATCATCGGCATCGACCTCAATCCGGCACGCGAAGCCATCGCCCGGCAGTTCGGCATGACACACTTCCTGAATCCGGCGCAGATCGAGGCGGCAGGCGGCAACCTGGTCGATGCGGTCGTGCAGCTCACCGATGGCGGCGTCGACTACAGTTTCGAATGCATCGGCAACACGAAGGTCATGCGCCAGGCGCTTGAATGCACGCACAAGGGCTGGGGGCGCAGCATCATCATCGGTGTGGCCGAGGCCGGCGCCGAGATCGCGACCCGCCCTTTCCAGCTGGTCACCGGCCGCAAGTGGGAGGGCACGGCATTTGGCGGTGCAAGGGGTCGCACGGATGTGCCGCGCATCGTCGATTGGTATATGGAAGGCAAGATCAACATTGACAGCCTTATCACTCACACCATGCCGCTTGAGGAGATCAACCAGGGCTTCGATCTGATGAAGCGCGGTGAATCAATTCGGGGCGTCGTTCTTTTTTGACAGGAGAAGCAAATGCCAAAGGGCGAGCAACGCAGCAACAAGATGAGCAAAAAGCCGAAGAAGGACACCGGGCCGATCAAGGAGTCGGTCATCGTCACCAATCGGCCGGCCCCCCCGGTCACAACCGTCATGCCCAAGGGCAAGTTGAAAAACAAGTAGGGCGATCAGCCGCTTGACATCACAAGAACTGCGCCGGTGTCATGTCTGAGCGCAGCAAGGAAGAGACAGCCATGAAGATGAACATCGGACAATTGTTGAGCCGTCGTGCCATCGTGAGCCCGGCGCTTGAAGCCGTCGTCGAGCCGAGCGTCGCCGGCCGGCGCCTGAGCTATCGCGACCTGAACGATCGATGCAATCGGGTGGCGCATGCGCTCAGGGCCTCGGGCGTCAGGCATGGCGATCGCGTGGCACTGCTGCTGATGAACGGTGCCGAATTCATCGAATCCTTCTTTGCAGTAGCCAAGGTCGGCGCGGTGAATGTGCCGCTCAACTGGCGGCTGGTGGCCGATGAACTTGAGTTCATTCTCAAGGACTCGGGCGCGACCGTGCTGATCTACTCCGAGAACTTTGCGCCGGTGGTCGCCGAATTGCAGCGCCGCGGCACCAAGACCGATCTGCGGACCTTCGTGCAGGCGGGCGGCACCCCGAGCGCATTCGCTGTCGATTATCAGGACTGGATGGGCTCTCGTCCGACGCAAGAGCCCGAGGTCGAGGGCTTTGACGACGATCTGCTTTTCATCATGTACACCTCGGGCACCACCGGTTTGCCCAAAGGCGTGATGCACAGTCACCGCACCGTGATGTGGTCGGCCATCAATGTCACCTCGAGCGCCGACTTTCACTACAAGGACCGCTTCCTGACCGCCTTGCCGCTGTTTCACGTCGGTGCGCTGATGCCGTCGCTGTCCTGCGTCTATGTCGGCACGACGCAGGTCATTCTCAAAGCTTTCGATCCCAGGCTTGCCTGGGATCTGATCACGCAAGAGAAGATCACCACCACGCTGCTCGTGCCCGCGATGCTGCAGTTCATGCAAGCCACTTTCGACAAAGCTGCGCACGATGCCAGCCTGTTGCGCTGGGTGCTGACCGGCGCAGCACCGGTGCCGGTGGTCCTTATCGAGGCCTACGCAACAATGGGCGTCGAAGTGCTGCAGGTCTATGGTCTGACCGAGAGCTGCGGGCCGGGGTGCCTGATCATGGGCGAGGATGCGCTCAAGCGTGCCGGCTCAACCGGTCGCGGCTATTTCTATACCGACGTGCGAGTCGTCGGTGCCGATGGGAAAGATTGCGCACCGGATGAGGCTGGCGAGATCCTGCTGCGTGGCCCGCACAATATGGTCGGCTACTGGAACCGTCCGGATGCCACCGCCCAGGCAATACGCGACGGCTGGCTGCACACCGGCGATGTCGGCACGATGGATGCAGACGGTTTTGTCACCATCCGCGACCGCATGAAGGACATGCTGATTTCGGGTGGTGAAAACATCTATCCGGCCGAAGTCGAGAACATGCTGCTTGGCCACCCCGCGCTCGCCGATGCCGCCGTGATCGGCTTGCCTTCAGCCAAATGGGGCGAAGTGCCACTGGCAGTGGTGGTGCCGAAGAAGGGCGAATCGCTCACGGATGCCGAACTGCTTCAGTGGTGCAAGGGTCGATTGGCCGGATTCAAGTTGCCCAAGGCGGTCGTGATCGTGGTGGAAATTCCTCGTAACCCCAGCGGCAAGATTCTCAAGCGCGTGTTGCGCGATCAGTTCGCCAACAGCGTGCGCGCGCCGGAGTAGGGCTGGGCTTGCATCACGTTGCAGTCTGACCCCCTGTTGTCTCTCGGATTCATGAGTTCAACAGGTCAGAAATTTCTGAATTCACGAACGAGGTTGCCAGTGGCCAGCGCGACCAGTGCTCTGGGACCTAATGTTCCGTTCGTGTCGGTGATCTCGACACAGGTGGCCTCGGTCGACCTGAAAAATGAATTGACGGCATTGATGCACACCATGGGAATGCCGTAGATCAGGCTGTAGGAAGCAGTCTGGGTCACGGTTCCTTGCTGCTTGGCAGGGCCGCCGGGTTCGGTGTTGGCCGGGGCAGAGCAGGCACTGAAGGCGTTAAGTGTGGCAAACGGGAAAGTCGAGCCGAGTGACACAGAACCCGGCAGCACCGCGGTGCTGATCGCGAGGTTGCAGCCATTCGCCGAGTTCTGGATGAAGAACTCGAGCAGCGTCCCGGTCTGAAACCAGACTGTCTGCACATCGGTCCCGATCAGTACCCCACCCGAACGAATTGTTGTCGTCAGGATGGTGGTGTCGTAATTGACGCCCTTGTAGCTCGCGCTCGCGCCCTGCAAGATGCTCAGGATGGCACTCTGGTAGCCGCCGTCGTAGAGGGTGTAGCTGCGGGGCTGGCGAAGCAGCGCTGAAACCGCGGCATTCACATTGGTGGTAGCCGGCGGCTCGTAGGTGTCGGAAGCACAGCCGGCGAGCGTCGACACGAATGCGACAAGGCAGCCCCAAGCCGAGAATGTCCTGAATTGCACCTTGATTCCCCTTCGCGTCATATCGCGATGATTCCAGCGACCGTGTCGGAATCGACACGGCACGGTGATCGAATCATACGGCGACAGCGCAGGACTTCTCCAGGCCAGTGAGATTTGTCACAGACCGCCAGGCTGGATCCCACTAAAGTCGGGTCTTTACTGGAAACAGTAGTGTTTGTTGGGCAAACCCGTCGAAAGGCGGGGACGCAAAGCCACCGGCCTGAATCGCGAGAGCGACATGGCAGCGGGGTTGCCGATGTTGATGCAGACCGAAAGCGCTGCTCGCTGATCAGCGATCAACATTGACCAGGCGTGGCCCTTGCCCTTACTCGGAGCATCCTGGCCATGTCGACATTCCCGAATCTTCGCAATACCCCTCGTCTCGCGGGCGCCCTTGCGCTGTGCATCGCAGCGATGCTCAGCGCCTGCGGCGGCAGCAACAGCGATCAGACCGCGTCTGATGCAACGAAGGGCAGCGCTGAGACATCCGCGGCAGCAGCGAGCGTGCTGGCGACAGAGCCTGCGGTGATTGCAACGGCCACCACGACGCTGGACGTCGAGACCGAAAACCTGCCCGAAAGCGTGGCGGAACAGACCGTAAAGCCGCTCTTTCACAGCGCGCCTGGCCTGCTGCAGGAGCCGGACAACACCGATGCCGCCAACAACAGCGCGTCTGGGCTGAAATCGCCGACTCAATATCGACTGGCCGCCGACATGGCCGCCGCGCCGACCGCAGGTCTGACCGTCGAGGATCTGCAAAACCCCGACAGGGTCCGCGAGCTCGCCGCGCAGGCCATGGCTGCTGAGTTCAAACCAATGGCGGGTTCTGGTGTGATTGCCACCTACACGCCGGCGCAGGTCCGTGCTGCCTATCGCCTGCCCCTGCTGCCGCCGTCGGGTGCTGCGCTGAGCGCGACCCAGGCTGCCGAACTGGGCGCCGGGCAAACCATCTACATCATCGCGGCTTATCACGATCCCAACATCGTTGCCGAACTGGCGGCGTTCAATGCGAAGTTCGGCTTGCCCACCTGCACGACGCGCAGCATCGCGGTCACGGCGAGCCTGCCGCTTGCGCCGGCATCCAAGACCGCCTGCGAGCTCTCGGTGGTTTACAACACCGCCGCAGGAGGCATGACCGCTGTCGCGCCGCCGTATGACGCCGGCTGGGCGACCGAGATCGCGCTCGATGTGCAGTGGGCGCATGCGACCGCGCCGCTTGCGCGCATTGTTCTGATCGAAGCCGCCGACGCCTCGCTCAACAGCCTGTTGGGCTCGATCAAGCTTGCCAACGCCATGGGCCCTGGCGTGGTCTCGATGAGCTTCGGTACCAATGAAGGCAGCTGGACAAGTTCGGTCGACGCAGCCTTCTCGGGCGTCAACATGACCTACCTGGCTGCGACCGGTGACTGGGGCTCCCAGGTGATGTGGCCTTCGGTGTCCCCAAAAGTGGTTGCCGTGGGTGGCACGACCCTTAACAGCGTGGGCAACGGCACACGCTCTGAAGTGGGCTGGACACTCACCGGTGGCGGCATCAGCGCTTTCACGGCGACACCGAGCTATCAGGCCAACAATGTCCCGGGTCTCGGTTCGGTGGCACGCAGAGCGGTCGCCGACGTTGCCTTCAATGCCGACCCGAAGTCTGGCCAGTATGTCGCAGTGATCAACGCCGGCGCATCGGCGGCAAGTTGGGTCAGCGCCGGTGGCACCAGTCTGTCGACACCGCAATGGGCGGGTCTGGTCGCCATTGCCAACGCCCTCCGGGCTACCACCGGAAAGCCGCCTGTCGGCGCTCTTCACACAGCGCTCTACGGCCAGATCGCCACCGTGCCGGGCACTTATGCCAGCGTGTTCTCCGATATCACCGCGAGCTCCAACGGCACTTGCTCGCTGTGTACCGCCAAGGTCGGTTATGACGCGCTGACTGGTTTGGGTACGCCTAATGTCACCAGCTTGCTGACTGCACTGACCGGTACCGCTGCGAACCAGGCACCGATCGTGACTTCGGCGACCATCTCCGGCAAGCTGGCGACGCCGCTGTCGTTCACGGTATCGGTGTCGTCGTCCAACCCGGTGACCTACTCCCTGAGCGGTGCACCGTCGGGTATGGCGATCAGCACTGCGGGTGTCGTGACCTGGGCCAATCCGCTGATCGGCAACTATCGGGTGACCGTCACCGCCAAAGACAGCAAGACGCAGCTCAGCGGTCAGGGCATCTATACCGTCTCGATTGCGCAAGTGCCAGCGCCCGTCGTGACTGCCGCCGCTATCACGGGTTCGGTCGGCAAGGCGCTGTCGTTCACGCCGGTCGTGACTGCCTCCAATCCGGTCACGCTGTCGATGTCCGGCGCGCCTGCCGGTATGACACTCAGCGCAACGGGTGTGGTCGCGTGGCCGACTCCGGTGGCCGGCACCTACAAGGTGACTGTGCTTGCCAAGGACACCAAGACCGGTTTGAGCGGGCAGGGCGTCTTTACCGTGGCGATCGCCGCGCCATTGCCGCCCTCGGTGAGCGCCGCGACGGTCAACGGCAGGCCCGGCACCGCGCTGTCCTTCATCGCCTCGGCCATGGCGCCCAACCCGGTCACCTGGTCGCTGGCTGGCGCACCGTCGGGCATGAAAATCAGCGCGAACGGCACAGTGACCTGGCCGGCTCCTGCGGTCGGTACCTACAGCGTCACGGTGATTGCCAAGGACACCAAAACCGGCCTGTCGGGTCAGGGCATCTACACCGTGAAAATTGCGGTGGCCGGTCCCGTGATCACCTTCTCGCCGGTAAACGGTGTGGCAGGCAAGGCGCTGAGTGCCACGATCGGCATCTCGAATGCCACCTCGCCCTCGGTCAGGGTCTCGATCTCGGGTGTCCCGCTCGGTATGAGCTTCTCGCTCAGCGGCAGCAACATCAACATGACCTGGGCCAAGCCTGTCACTGGCAGCTACAGCCTGAAACTGTATGCGGTGGACTCGGCCGGCCTGAGCGCCCAGGTGACGATTCCGGTGACGATCGCGGCGAAGTGAGTTTCCTGCGGCAATGACGGCATGAACGAGGGATAACAGGCGATACTCGCGGCTGGATTGATCAACCGATTGACCCTTCAGCGAGATTGTCATGCCAGTCAAGGGAATGGATCACTTCACCGTCCTGACCGATCGCCTCGATGAAACGACGCGTTTCTATACCGAGCTGCTCGGGCTCGAGGTCGGTGACAGACCGGATTTCAAGTTTCCGGGTGCATGGATGTACTGCTCGGGGCGTCCCATCCTGCATATTGTTGCCGGCAGGCCCTTGCCTGTCGAGCGGGCCGGCGTGCTCGACCATATGGCCTTTGCCGCAAGTGGTCTAAGTGAGACTGTCGCGGCACTTCGCGCCCGCGACCTGACGTTCGACCTTCGACAGTTGCCCGGATCGGGTCTTTGGCAGCTGTTCTTTCGGGATCCGAATGGCGCGAAAGTCGAACTCGATTTCGCGGCCTCGGAGGCGGCACCGCCTGCAGTCTGAAATCCGAAGGTTTTCGGAATGGCAAATTCGCCACAAAAAGCTTTTTTTTCGCACTGACCCATCGGTTCTGTAGCATAAGCGCCAGTTTAGCGGGCGGCTTTGGTGGCTTGACCCGGAAAGGCAAGCTCATGACATCGCCTCTGCTCCCGATTGCCCGGCTCGCGGTCTCGGTTACGACAAGCTGCGTGCTTGTTTGCGCGCCAGTCGTGCGCGCGGCCGACCAGAGCACCGATGCGACCGGCGAGATCGCTGATCTGCGGGCTCGCCTCAAAGCCCAGCGCGACCTGATCGACGCGCAAAAGCGGCAACTCGAAGCGCAGGACGCGCAACTGCGGGAGCAGGAAAGGCGGCTCGACGATCTCGCGACACGGGCGGGCGCTGTCAAACCCGCGGCGCCTGTTGCAGCCCCGGCAACTGCGCCGGCCCTGGCCAAGCCTGATGCAGGAGCCGTTTCGCCTCAATCTCAACAGGCCGCGCTCTCCAGTCCGTCGCGGCCTACGGTCGGCAGCCGCTTCGACGACATCAAGATCACGATGGGCGGCTCGCTGCGCACGACGGTCAACACCACCACCGCGCGCATGCAGCCTGATGCAACACCCTTTTTCGTGTTCCCGAAGGTCAATGGCGTGTCCGAGGGCACCACCAAAATCGATGCACGACTGTCGTCGCTGTTCTTTTCGATCGAGGGCGCGCAAGTAGGTGACTTCAAGCTCGGTGGCTCGATCTATGCCTATCTCTTCAACGGCGATCTGCTCTCGGGTCTTTATGGTTTTTATCCGGGCTTCGCCTATGTCGATGCGACCAGCGAGCGCTGGCGCTTTGCAGCCGGCCTGCAGATGGACGTCTTCAGCCCGACGATGCCAACCATGGTCGACAGGATGTCTGCGCTGGCCGGCTCGGGCAATGCGGGTAATTCCTTCAAGCCGCAGATCCGGGCCGAGCACACCGTGCCGATGGGTCGCGACCGGATCGTTCTGCAAGGTGCTCTGTCGGATGCGATTGCGAGCAACTTCAAGCCACCCACCAACACCACGGTTAGCAACGCACCGTCAGACCTGCTGATCGTCACCGAAAACACCGGGGTGCCCAACCTTGAGGCCCGCGTAGCCTGGATCCGCGGTCGTCCGGGCGAAGACGGTTCTTGGCTGCCTTGGCCGGAATACACCCTCGGGCTGTCGGGTGTCTCAGGAAAGATTCGCAATTTCACGGTCAATTCGCAGTTCAGTGCAAGCAGCGTTTACAACACCCGGGTGAATGGCGTGTCGCTCGAAGCCAGCGCCCGAATCGGACGCCAGTTCGGCATCCAGGGCGAGCTCTACACCGGTCAGGCGCTCGGCCAGTATCTGGCGACCGTCTTCCAGACAACCAACGGCTACCAGCAGGCGATTCCCGGGCGTGGCGGCTGGGGTGAGATGGCCTGGTACTGGACGCCGACATGGCACAGCCATGTCGGAATGGGGGTCGATACCGTCAATGCCGCCTATATCAGCCCGACCGGTTTCGTCAGCAACCGTACCGCTTTCCTGAATTTGTTCTGGGATCCGAGCCCCAAGACCACGCTGGCGGTTGAAGGCACCTGGCGCCGAACCGCCTACGGTGGTCTGGGCGAGAACTCGGGCTATTCACTGATGCTGTCATCGGAGTTGCGCTTCTAGCGTGGGATTCGCCGTTTTTCTGTGCGCCGGCAAACCGGCTTCTTGAATTGGGAGATTTGAAGATGGATCGGTTCATCAAGGGTCTTGTGAAGACCGTCGCGAGTCTGGCTGTCTGGACCGGGGCATCGATCGTGCAGGCCCAGCCGGCGGCCGATCGGATCGTGGTTCAGGAGCGTGCGGCAGCAGGAGCGGGTGATGCCTCGAGTGCAGATGCACTGGCCAAGCAGTTGGCCAATCCGGTCGCTGCGCTCATCAGCGTACCGATTGAGTACACCTGGGACACGCGTGCCGGCTTGAATGAAACCGGCAGCATTTCAACGCTGCTCGTAAAGCCGGTCATTCCGATGTCGCTCAACAACGACTGGAATCTCATCTCGCGCACCATCGTGCCGATGGTCCAGTTCAATGATGTGGTCCCCGGCACAAGCACCAGTGGCTTTGGCGATGTTCTGCAGAGTTTTTTCTTTTCGCCCAAGGCGCCGACAGCCGGGGGCGTGATCTGGGGTGTCGGGCCTGTGATATCAATCCCGGTGGGGCGTGATCAGTTCTCGACCAATCAGTGGGGGCTGGGCCCGACCGGTGTCGTGCTGGTCCAGGACGGGCCCTGGACCTACGGCGCGCTGGTCAATCAGATCTGGGGCGTGAGCGGCAGTCACGAGGGCAAGCCTTACCAGAATGCCTTTTATGCCCAGCCTTTCCTGTCTCGGACCTTCCCGGGCGGGCGTTCGCTCGGTGCCAATCTCGAGATGACCTATGACTGGACGCAGCAGCAGTGGAAGACTCCCCTGAATCTCACCGCAAGCCAGGTCACCAAAATCGGCAGTCAGATGGTGTCGTTCGGCGCGACCGCTCGCTACTACGTTGCCCGGCCTGACGGCGCGCCCGAGTGGGGGTTGCGGTTCACGGTCACGCTGCTCTTTCCGAAGTGACCGCGGCGCGCAGCGACTTGCCTACTGCCACTTGAGCAAGGATCGCTCAAGTCGGGTCATGCCCATGGTCACCAGCATGCCGAGCAAGGCGAGCAACAGGGTGATACCCATCACGCCGTTCATGTTGAAGGTGGACTGCAGATAGGACAGCGTCTGTCCGAGCCCGTGTTCGGCGGCGATGATCTCGGAGCCGACCACCCCCAGCATTGAGTAGATCAGCCCGAGGCGCAGACCCGAGGCGATCACCGGCACGGCCGAGGGCAGCGTGACCTTGAAGAAAAGTTGCGAGGGCGTTGCCCCGAGGCTTCGCGACAGCGTGATGTGGTCGGACGACACGCCGCGAATGCCGGCGGTCGTGCTGGCCAGCACGATGAAAAAGGACAGGCTGGTGCCGACCGCCACCTTCGACCAGATGCCCAGACCAAACCACAGCAGAAACAGCGGCGCCAGCGCCAACCGGGGCATGGCATTGAGTACCGTGAGGTAGGGCTCGCAGCGTTTCTCGAGTTTCGGAAAGATCGCGAACATCAGTCCGAGTGCGATTGCGAGCACGCTGCCCAGAAAAAAGGAGATCAGCGTGCCGGCGACCGTATATCCCAATTCGAGCCACAACTTGCGCGAGACGAAGAGTCCATCCCAGAGGTAGGTCACGATCCCGGAGGGGCGCCCGAAGAAGGTCGGATTGAGCCACTCCATCCGGGAGGCCAGCTCCCAGACTGCGAGAAAGCACGCGATGAAGACTGCATGCCCTGCGTAACGCCCCAGTTTGTCGGATGAATTCATCGTGTCATCAATCCTGGCCAGAGATCAGCGAGTCCACTCAGGTGCACGGGGGTCCACCAGATCGGCAATCGGAAGGACCCGGTCGAGCACCTTCAGGTCGGTATAGAACTTGAGCCCGCTGGTAATCGCGGCGCGGTCGATACCAACTGAGTAAGTTTTCGCCTCAATGGCAAGCTTCAGAACACGGTCGAGGACCTCATCGCCTTTCGGGAAATCGAACTTGAAATACTGCTCGGCGATCTGTTTGGTCTCGGCGTAATTCGCCGGATTGTTGATGAAGGCATCGGCATCGCGAAAGGCCCTGATGATGGCCTCGACCACGTTGGGGTTCTGGTCGATGGTCTCCTGGCGAACGACGGTTGCCGAGCCGCCGCCGTTCATTGCATAGGTCTCGGCGGGTTCCTTGTCCGAGGCGCCTCGCCAGAGGGTCTTGCAGGTCTTGAGCACGTCGCACATCGATCCGGCCGGATCGAAGAGAAACAGAAAATCGACCTGCTTGCTGACCAGTGCCCCATAGGCTGTATCGGGGCCGCCGACGGCAACGAAGGTGACATCATCGGGCGATATGCCGGCCTTGATCAGCATTCCTGAAGCCATCTTCTCCAGGGCGGATCCTCTTGCCGGGGTGCCGATCTTCTTGCCCTTCATGTCGCGCACGAAAGCAGGAAAAGGCTTGCCGGCATTGGGCGCATCGACATGGTTTCCAGCGATGGCCAGACCCACGTTGCTGACCGCGCCGCCCGCGATGATCTTGATCTTCGCGCCGTTTGCGATCGCCGGTGTCATGACTTCAGCCGAGAACAGGCCTGCATCGATCGATTTTGCAAGCAGGGCCTGCGCACCCAACGGACCCGACGGGATACGCTGCAGTGTGCATTTGATGCCGTATTTCTCGCAGTAGCCTTTGCTGATCGCGATCCGGGCAAGCATGTTGCCGGTGCCGGGATAGTCCTGGAAACGAACTGTTTCACCCTTGCCCTGAGCCATTGCCGTCGAAGCGACCAGGCCACCGGCGAAGACGAGCGTTGCGCCGAGTGCAGGCAACATTTTGCTGAGCATCATGTACGAGTCTCCTTGTGTTGGCCATCTCGTGGCCGAATCATCGATTTTTTGACGGTGCTTCTGCAGCGTGCAGATTGCCGATTGATGAGTGTAGTTGAAAAACTGTTTTTTCCGCGCTCTCAGGGCACAAAGAGATTGCGCGCACCGTCGTTGCTGACAGTGCCGACAGCACCGATGAACTCCCGGCTTTCGATGTCTGCCAGTAGTCCGGGGTCGTTCGGGGTATTGGCCATGAATCGCGTGCCATCGCTGGTGCGTCCGATCACGATGCCGCCGGCCGGACCGCTCCGGTCGTGAAAGACGGTGTAGGTTTCGACGCTCGCAGCGCCGCTGGCGATTGCGCTGAATGCCGGCTTTCGAATGCGGTCGAGTTCGGCCTGATAGATCGCCGGATCCTCCGGCATGAAGGCGGTCTTTGGCATGTCGGTGCTGTAGACGCCTGCCGAATGCTTGGTCACATAGTTGCCGTTGGCAGTGACCAGGCCATATTGGCCGGGTGCTGCCCTGAGCCTTTGCATCATCTCGGCAATCGAATGGGTGACATAGTTGTTGCCCGGTCCGCCAAAGAACGGCAGGCCGCCCGTGACGGTCAGGCCGCGCGGATCATCCGGTGACAGACCGAGTTCCTGGCAGCCGATTTCGACCGCCGAAGAAAAACAGCTGTAGAGATCGAAGATGCCGATATCGGCCACCGACTTGCCGGCCATGGCAAGCGCCTTGCCGTAAACCATGTTCATCGCCGGCGAAGAATGAAAATCGCGACGCTCGGTCACATACCAGTGATCGTGCGCATCGGCACAGCCGTGCAGAAACACCCACCGGTCGCTCGGGATGCCCAGACTGCGAGCCTTGGCGAGGCTGCACACGATCACCGCCGCACCTTGATCGATGAAGGCATTCGCATTCATGAAGCGGGTATACGGATAGGCGATGTAGGGATTGTCGGGTGCGAGGCGGGCAATCCGATCGCCGTCAAAGCCGTCGCGACGATCGGCCAGCGGATTGCCTGCGGCCACTTTGGCAAAGCGTGCCAGCAGTCGGCCCATCGCATGCTGATGCTCGGTCAGGCTGTGTCCGGCATGCGCTCTGATCGCATTCTCGAAGAACGGGTACATGTAGATCGCAGCACGCGCTCCATGAATCTCTTCGACATCCGACCAGCCGCGCTTTGCCACTCCCCAGGACTCTGAACTGCCGCCCGGGTCTTCATTCCAGTCGAGTGTGATGCCGGCTCGCTGCGCGGCTTTCTGGGTGGCCAATGCCTCGGCGCCCACCACCATGCCTGCCGAAAGCTCGCCGCGCGTGATGGCCTGGGCCAGCTGATTGATCGACCACTGCGGCATGTTGCCGCCCGGCTGGGTATAAACGAGGCGACTCGCCTTGCTCGCGCCGATTCGATGGGCGAGTGACTTGGGCGGGTTGGCGAAGCGGCCGAAGGGTGAGGCGAATCGCGGGCTGGTATCGGAAAACAATCGGACCACGACCAGGGTATCGAGGGCCTCGATCAGTCGTTTGCCCGGACCTGCGTCGTCGGCCGCGAGGGTGGCGACTTTCGCCATCAGATCGAGCGGACCCATGGCGGCCAGCGGGTCAGATTCGCGTTGCGTAAACTGGCCGCAGCCAACCAGTACCGGGGTGGTGTTGTCGTCCATGGCGTCTCCTGCGACGTGGCCCGCGCAGGACGCGCCCGTCAATGTGATGGTGATGACCCTGCAGTGTAGCGGCTTGGGTCGCCTTGACGAGTGCTGCGGTGGTCTCTACCCTCGACCGGGTGATGAGCACTCAGCAAGGACCCTCGATGAATCCCAGCGGCGAATTGCTGCGCTATGACCTGCGCGACCCGGCGATTCGCAGCAATCCCTATCCGGTCTTCGCAAGGCTGCGCCTTGAAGATCCGGTGCACTGGAGCCCCGCACTCAGTGGCTGGCTGCTGACCGGTTACGACGATGTTCGTCGCGCACACGTCGCGCCTGAACTCGGTTCGGATCGGATCACGCCGTTTTACGACAAGCTGCCTGCCGCACAACAGGTGGTGTTGGCCGACGTGGTGCGCTATCTCAATCTCTGGCTGGTGTTTCGCAGCCCACCCGAACATTCGCGCCTTCGCAAGCTGCTGGGTGCCGGTTTTGCGATGCCGGTGATTCAGGGCCTGGAGCCGCGCATCCGTCAGATCGTCGATTCACTGGCCGATCAGTTTGATGAGGAACTGACCTCCAACGGACAGGCCGATGCCATCGCCTCGTTTGCGATGATGGTGCCGGCGATGGTCATTCTCGACATGATCGGCGCGCCGCAGTCGATGCTTCCCAGCCTCAAAGCCTGGTCTGATGACATGCTGCTGTTTATTGGCAGTGCCCAGGGCGTTGCCGACAAGTACGAGCGGGCGCGATCCGGGGCGCAGAATATGTCGGCCTATTTTCGTGAACTGATCGCACAAAGGCGCGTTCAGCCCTGTGACGACATGATCAGCCGGCTGATCGCGGCTCGCGACGAAGACGACGCACTCAGCGAAGATGAGCTGGTGGCCTCCTGCATGCTCATGCTCTTCGGCGGTCATGAAACGACGACCAACCTGATCGGCAACGCGGTCCATGCGCTGATCCGGCATCCCGAGCAGCGGGCCAAACTGATCGCCCGGCCCGAACTGATCGGCTCGACCATCGAGGAGGTGCTGCGCTTCGATGGCCCGACCAATTCGAGTGCGCGAATCGTCGTCGCCGACCACGAACTCGGCGGCAAGCGCCTCGAGGCAGGTCAGCGGGTCTTTGCGATGGTCAATGCGGCCAATCGTGACGCGCGGCAGTTCGAGCGGGCTGAGCACTTCGATATTGAACGCACGCCTAATCGGCATCTCACTTTCGGACAGGGCATCCATTTCTGCATGGGAGCCTCGCTGGCCCGCCTGGAAGGGCGCATTGCGGTCGATACGCTGATTCGGCGTTTCCCGGCGCTTGGGCTGATCGATTCGGATCCGCCCGAGTGGACCAACGCCATGATCATGCGAGGGCTGCGCCGACTGCCGGTGTCCTGATGTTTTCGCAGCCGCTCTCAGCCAAAGCAAGCGAGCAAGCCCGCGCAAGCCGTCTGTGGGCTTGCAGCCAGATTGAATAAAGCGCCCGCACCGATGCATCCGAAAGGCAAGTCCTCGATCAGGCGCATCACGATCGGTCCCTTCAGGGTCGATACTTCGGATCACGAAGCGCAGCCCTGGCGCGACATGTTTCATTTCTGCATGACGATCAGTTGGCCAGCGCTGATCGCCCTCATGGCCTCGATGTTTGTTGTGTTGAACCTGTTCTTCGCACTGCTGTACTTCGCGGTGCCCGGATCGGTCGCCAACCTCAACCCCCCGAACCTGATCGGTGCGTTCTTTTTCAGCGTTGAGACGATCGCGACCGTGGGCTACGGCGATATGCACCCGGGTTCTGTCTACGGTCACGTGATTTCCAGCATCGAGATCTTCGTCGGCGTCGTCAGCGTGGCAGTCATGACCGGCATCATGTTTGCCAGGTTCTCGCGTCCAAGGGCACTGGTTCGGTTTGCCAAGGTCAGTGTCATCACGCCGGTCGATGGCAAGCAGATCCTG
>CAMCXH010000042.1 GCA_945883285.1 Bordetella parapertussis
TCGCCGTGCTGAAACGGGCTCATGGTGCCCGGGTCGACGTTGATGTATGGGTCGAGCTTGAGAAGCGTAACCCGCAGACCGCGCGACTCGAGCAGCGCAGCCATCGAGGCAGCCGCGATTCCTTTCCCGAGGGAAGACACCACGCCACCGGTGACGAAAACGAATTTGGTCATGAGGGCCAACCGGGAAATTCTGAGTATACCAATCCCGCCTGGTTGGTCGGCAAGCGCATCGTGGGTGATGATCGCGCCCTCGACGCTCATTCAACGGAATCACCGGCGATGCTCAACGCCCATCCGC
The DNA here is from genome assembly GCA_945883285.1 of Bordetella parapertussis. Classification (GTDB taxonomy): domain Bacteria; phylum Pseudomonadota; class Gammaproteobacteria; order Burkholderiales; family Burkholderiaceae_E; genus UBA4615. The sequence continues at coordinate 301 of CAMCXH010000042.1, forward strand.
TTCGCACCGAACTGCACGACGAAGTTCACACCCGGTCGCGCCTGCCGATCACCGCGCCGCATGCGATTTCACATGTCTCGGTCATGCATTCGCTGCAGTCAACCCACTATCCGCAGGCGATGCTCGACTGGTGCAGCGCCAACGGCATCACGCCGCCTTCGTCTCCCAAGGGCCAGTTCACCGCGCAGTTCGGATCCTTGCGCATTCGGTGGGAATGGCACGGCGAATTCCACAATTACACCGTCTACGATCCCGACTGTTCAGGAATCGAGCCTTTCGCGCCTAATGCTGCTGACCGGCTGATTGCTCAGTGGCTGGCGCTCGACCCGAATCAGATAATCGCCGGCGTTCGTCTGGCGGTGCTGGCAGGCAATGATCCAGGTGCCGAGATCAGCCGTGCAAAACTGGCATTCGGCATCGCTGACGCCACAGGCCTCGGCGGGCTGATCGGCGCCGAACTCAGTAACCGGGCGGCCAACCTCTACGCCACTTTCAAGCTCGACGACACCGGATTCGGACGCTTCCTGCTGATCAACCTCGACAGCGATGCGGCCCAGCTCGGTCGCATGGTTCAGCGGATCATCGACATCGAGGTCTACCGGATAATGGCGATGCTCGCCTTCCCTGAGGCCCGCGAACTCGATCAGGCGCTTCGCGCCATCGAACCTGATCTGGCCAGCCTGGTCGGTCGTCTCGATCTCGCGCCGACGAGCGAAGAGCCCGAGATGCTGCACAACCTCACGCGGCTCTCAGCCGACATCGAGCAGCTGTCGACCTACAGTGCCTATCGCCTGGATGCCGGGCGCGCCTATCACCGGCTGGTCAAGCACAACCTGAGCGACCTGCGTGAGTCGCGCCTCGATCGGATGCAGACGCCCAGCAAATTCCTTCAGCGTCGATTCGAGCGGGCGGCGTTGCAACTGCGATTGCAGCAGACCGTCGAGGGCCTGTCGGTCGCCGCGATTTCGTACTACACGATCGGCCTGGTCAGCTATGCCTTCAAAGCCATCGAAAAGGGCGGTGCGCCGATCGCCGCCGAGCTGGCGACCGGTCTGGCGGTGGTGCCGATCGTAATGACGGTGTGGTATTCGCTGCGCCGGGCGCAAAGGCATGTCAAAGGCAGGGAATCCGCCGATTGACGGGCGAGGCGCGCCTCAGGTCACACCGAACCCGTCATCGGCCGAGATCACGGCGCCATTGATGAAGCGCGCCTGGTCGGACGACAACAGCAGCAGCAGTCCGTCGAGGTCTTCCGGCATGCCCAGGCGCTTGCGCGGCAGCATCGAGACCAGCTTGCGGCCGGCTTCGCTCTCCCAGTGGTGCTCGTTGAGTTCGGTGCTGATGTAACCCGGGCAGATCGCATTGACATTGATGTTGTAGCGCGCCCATTCGAGCGCCATCGCGCGGGTCATCTGAATCACCGCCGCCTTGCTCATGCTGTAAATCCCGATCTGGGCGAGCACCTTGAGGCCGGCCATCGAGGCGACATTGACGATCCGTGCCGAGCGGTCGGGCTCGGTGCGTGCCCGCTCGATCATCCGGCGGGCGACCGCCTGGGCGACGAAAAATGCGCCGCGCGTATTGGTATCGAAGACGAAATCGAAATCTTCCGGGGTGACATCGACCAGCCGCTGGGTCGTACTGACCCCTGAATTGTTGACCAGGATGTCGATCGGCCCAGACTCGGCTTCGGCGCGCGCCACACCCTCAGCGATCGCCTGCGCATCATTCACATCCATGCCGATGACGTGCGCCTTGCCGCCATCGGCTTCGATCTCGGCGCGCAACTCCTTGAGCCGCTCGACTCGGCGGGAGGCCAGCACGACGGTGGCACCGTGAGCAGCCAGCACGCGGGCAAAGCGGTTGCCCAGACCGCTTGACGCACCGGTCACCAGCGCGGTCTTGTCGGAGAGGTCGAACTTGATCTGATCGGTCATCGCATCGGCTCCTGAAGGGGCGTCGATGATCGCACACCGGTCGTCCCGGTAATCCCCCGGTTTGCGCCGCCGAGCCGCTTTGGCGAGAATCACGGATCTTCGAGGGAAAGCGGACATGGATATTCAACGGGATTCAATGGAGTTCGACGTGCTGATCGTCGGCGGCGGCCCCGCCGGCCTGAGCGCGGCGATCCGCTTGAAGCAGCTCGCGGCTGCAGCCAATCAGGAACTTGCGGTCTGCCTGATCGAAAAGGGCTCCGAAATCGGTGCCCATACCCTGTCGGGCGCGGTCATGGACCCGCGTGCGCTCAACGAGCTCATCCCCGACTGGAAGGAACAGGGCGCGCCGCTCGATACCGAAGTCACCGAAGACGAAGTGCTCTTTCTGACCGAATCGCGCGCCATCCGCACGCCCAACTGGGCGATTCCGGATTGCCTTCGCAATCACGGCAATTACATCGTCAGCCTGGGCAATGTGGTGCGCTGGATGGGTCAGCAGGCCGAAGCACTCGGCGTCGAGATTTATCCCGGCTTTGCAGCAGCCGAGATTCTTTACACCGAGAGCGGTGCGGTGCGCGGTGTGGCCACCGGCAATCTGGGGGTGGGCCGCGACGGCGAGCCGACATCAAACTTTCAGCCCGGCATGGAACTGCTCGCCAAATACACGCTCTTTGCCGAAGGCGCGCGTGGCCATCTGGGCAAACAGCTGATCTCGGGCTTCAAGCTTGACGCCGACAGCGACCCCCAGACTTATGGCATCGGCATCAAGGAACTCTGGGAAATCGAGCCCGCCAAACATCGCAAGGGCCTGGTGGTGCATACCGCCGGCTGGCCGCTCGAGAACGACACCTATGGCGGGTCCTTCCTCTATCACTTCGGCGAGAACCTGGTGGCGGTCGGCTTCGTCGTGGGCCTGGCTTATCAGAACCCGTGGCTGTCGCCCTTTGAAGAATTCCAGCGCTACAAGACCCATCCGGCGATCCGACCCACCCTCGAGGGCGGCAAACGGCTGAGCTATGGCGCACGAGCGATCACCGCCGGCGGACTGATGTCGCTGCCCAAGACGGTCTTTCCGGGTGGCGCACTGATCGGCTGCGATGCCGGCTTCCTGAATGCCTCACGCATCAAGGGCAGTCATGCCGCGATCAAGACCGGCGCATTGGCCGCCGAAGCCGCTTTCGAGGCGATCGGCGCCGGGCGCAGCGCCGACGAGCTCTCGGCCTACCCGCAAGCCTTCAAGAACTCCTGGCTGCATGATGAACTCCACCGCGCGCGCAACTTCAAGCAGTGGATGGCCAAGGGTCTGGTTCTGGGTACGGTGATGACCGGCATCGAGCAGAAGGTGCTGGGCGGCAAGATCCCCTGGACGCTGCATCACCAGCATGCCGACCATGAGTGCCTCAAACCCGCGTCATCGTTTCAGCCGATCGTCTATCCCAAGCCCGACGGCAAGCTGACCTTCGACCGGCTCTCCTCGGTCTTCATCTCGAACACCAATCACGAAGAAAACCAGCCGATCCATCTCACGCTGAAAGACGCGAGCGTGCCGGTGTCGGTCAACCTGGCGCGCTACGGCGGCCCGGAGTCGCGCTATTGCCCGGCCGGTGTCTACGAGTACGTGAAAAACGAAGACAACAGCGATCGCCTGCAGATCAACGCCCAGAACTGCGTGCACTGCAAGACCTGCGACATCAAGGATCCGACCCAGAACATCGTGTGGGTGGTGCCAGAAGGCGGCGGCGGACCGAACTACCCCGGCATGTGACCCTGCCCGCGCCCGGGCGGCGACGTTGCCCTGATCGCAGGAGCGAGTGGCGCCGTCGGGTCGGCACTGTCCTTCGCAGGCAAGCCGGACTGCGAATCATCGAATCAGACCGGATCCAGTCATTCGCCGGTTGATGCGGTGCAACGATCGACGGTACGATCGGCGACTGCCCGCCATCGATGGCGAAAGGACTCCCCCACACCATGAGTAAGACCTACCCGAGCGCGGCCGCGGCGCTCTCAGACGTCGTGGCCGATGGCCAGATGATCGCTGTCGGCGGCTTTGGCCTGTGCGGCATTCCCGAGGCCCTGATCGCTGCACTGCGTGACAGCGGCGTGCGCAACCTGACCTGCATCTCAAACAATGCCGGCGTCGACGGATTCGGCCTCGGCTTGCTGCTGGCGACCCGGCAGGTCCGCAAGATGATCGCCAGCTATGTCGGCGAGAACAAGGAGTTCGAGCGTCAGTATCTGGCCGGCGAACTCGAGCTCGAATTCACGCCCCAGGGCACCCTGGCTGAAAAGCTGCGGGCGGGCGGCGCCGGCATTCCGGCCTTCTTCACCCGGACCGGCGTCGGCACAATCGTGGCCGAAGGCAAGGAAACCCGTGAATTCGACGGCCACACCTACCTGATGGAACGTGCGCTGGTGCCCGATGTGTCGCTGGTCAAAGCCTGGAAAGCCGACCAGTCGGGCAATCTGGTGTTTCGCCGCACGGCGCGCAACTTCAACCCGAACGTCGCGATGGCGGGGCGTCTGACGATCGCCGAGGTCGAGGTGATCGTGCCCAACGGTGAGATCGATCCGGATGCCGTGCATTTGCCCGGCATCTATGTCAACCGGCTGGTCCTCAACCCGTCGCCCGAAAAACGCATCGAGCAGCGCACCACCCGCCCTGCCCGGCAAGGAGCCGTCTGATGGCCTGGACTCGCGATGAAATGGCAGCGCGCGCCGCGCGCGAACTGCGCGACGGTTTTTATGTGAACCTGGGCATCGGTCTGCCGACGCTGGTGGCCAATCATGTGCCGGCCGACATGGAGGTGTGGCTGCAGTCCGAAAATGGCCTGCTCGGTATCGGCCCGTTTCCGACCGAAGAAGAAATCGATGCCGACATGATCAACGCCGGCAAGCAGACAGTCACCCCCCTGCCCGGCTCATCGATCTTCGCCTCGGCCGATTCCTTCGGCATGATCCGCGCCGGCAAGATCAATCTGGCTATCCTTGGTGCGATGCAGGTCTCGGCGCGAGGCGACCTCGCCAACTGGATGATTCCCGGCAAGATGGTCAAGGGCATGGGCGGCGCGATGGATCTGGTGGCCGGCGTCGGCCGAGTGATCGTCCTGATGGAGCACACCGCCCGGCGCAAGGATGGCGGTGTCGACCTCAAGATTCTGAGCGACTGCAATCTGCCGCTGACCGGCGTTGCGGTAGTCGACCTGATCATCACCGATCTGGGTGTGCTTGAAGTGGGCGACAACGGTCTCACCCTGCGCGAGCTTGCGCCGGGCATTACTGTCGAGACACTGAAAGCGAACACCGGGTGCCCGATCGACACCACACAGTTCGAGTCAAGCGCTGGCCGCTGACGCGGCACTGACTTCTTTAGCAGGGCGGCTTATCGTCGCCCTGCTTCGCGAGACCTGATTCAGTACTGGCGGGGGCGTCGCTGACCGCCCTCGCCACCTTCGCCGCCGCCGCCGCCATAACCGCCGCCGCCGTAGCCCCCACCGCCACCACCACCATAGCCGCCATTGCCGCTACTGCGACGCGCACCACCGCCTGCGCCGCCACCCTGCTGTTCGCGGGCTTCGTTCACAACCAGCGCCCGGCCTTCGAGCGGGGTGGTGTTGAGGGCGCGAATGGCGTTCTGGGCATGCTCATTCGACGCCATCGTCACGAAACCGAAACCGCGTGATCGGCCGGTTTCGCGATCGTTGATGATGCGCGCCTCGATCACTTCGCCATGAACGGCGAACATGTCGTTGAGTTGCGCATCGGTTGCGCGCCAGGGAAGGTTGCCGACGTAGATCTTTGTGCTCATTTATGGGCCTCGAGTTCAATGGGTTGACTGCGACCCGAGGTCAACAACGAGCAGAACAGGGCGCAAGGCCTTGGCTTTTCGACGACGATCCGGGCACTGCTGAGTCAAACGCTGCTGCCCGCAGACACATCGATCACTGACATCGGGTACGGGTCGGCCAGAACAGCGAACTACGCAGGCATTCCGGACACATCAAGCGGCTATCGAAGCGAGCGTGGGCGCTACGCCCGCCCAATGTGCCACAAAGGATCGCGGTCAACACTAATCAATTGTGATGATGTTTCAACAAAAAACAAATTTTTTTTGATACGACTCGTCATCACCGATTATCAAAGAAAAGCTTTTTCGTCTGACCTGAGAAACAAGCCCGATCTGACGGAAGCAGCCTGAATCGAGATGTGACAGCTAATTCGGGCCAGCACTGCTTGCATGCCTGGAGGCACTTGCCAAATCCGAATAACTGTATAAAAATACAGTCATTGACATTCACCAACCGGCGCCCTGTCTGTGCCGCCCCATCGAGTTGATACGCCATGCGCGATCTGACCACCCGGCAACACGAAATCCTCGGACTCATCCGTCAGCATATTGCCGACACGGGTTTTCCACCCACGCGAGCCGAAATCGCGGCAAAGCTCGGGTTTCGCTCGGCCAATGCTGCCGAAGAGCACCTCAAGGCACTGGCCCGCAAGGGCGTCCTTGAACTGACATCAGGCGCTTCGCGTGGCATCCGCCTCAAGATGTTGCCGGGCATGGACGACGACCATGAACGGAGCATGGGAGGCAGCATGGTCCAGATCGCCCTGAGCCTGCCACTGGTTGGCCGGGTCGCTGCCGGCAGCCCGATCCTGTCGCAGGAGCACATCGAAGCCAGCTACGCCCTCGATCCCAAGCTGTTTACCGACAAGCCTGACTACCTGCTCAAGGTACGAGGCATGAGCATGCGCGATGCAGGCATTCTCGAAGGCGATCTCCTGGCCGTTCGCCAGGCGGTCGAGGCCCGAAACGGCCAGATCGTTGTGGCTCGCGTCGATGGTGGGGTCACTGTCAAACGCTTTCGCCGCCGCGGCAGCACCATCGAACTGCTGCCCGAAAACCCCGACTTCCAGCCGATCATCGTCGACGCACGCAGCAGCGACTTCGCGCTTGAAGGCATCGGCGTGGGCTTGGTGCGGACCACCAAATCCCTGTGATCTTCACAGCGCACCCTTCCCTCTTCCTTCATGGCCATACCCGTGTCCGCAATGTCCACGCCTACTGCCACGCCCTCATCCCCTGCGCTCATTCCCGGGGTCTGGCGCGCTGACCAGCTCGGCCATGGTGGCATCGCTGCGCTGCCCAGCAGCTTCGCTCAGCTCGACGCACAGTTGCCCGGGGGCGGTTGGCCACTGGGCATGCCCACCGAACTGATCGCCCGCAACCCCGGCATCGGTGAGCTGAGGCTGGTCGTGCCCCTTCTCAAACGGCTGACCCGCGAGCGCAAATTGGCCATCCTGCTCGGTCCGCCGCATATGCCCTATGCCCCGGCCCTGGCATCCTTCGGCATCGATCTCGACTACCTGATCGTCATTCAGGCCACACAAGCCGCCGACCGGCTGTGGGCGGTCGAGCAGGTGCTGCGCAGCGCGAGCTTTGGCACCCTGCTGGCCTGGTTGCCGCAAGGCCGAACCCGCCCTGAACACCTGCGGCGAATGCAACTGGCAGCGCAAGCGACGCGTGGTCCGGTCTTCCTGTTCCGTGAATTGCCGGCTCAGTTCGAGGCCTCACCCGCACCGCTGCGACTGCTGCTGTTGCCGCGCCCGGGGCAACAGCTCTCGGTCCAGATCCTCAAGCGTCGTGGCCCGGTTCTGGCTCAGCCCCTGGTGCTCGACCTGCCACAACCGCCCTCAACACTGCGCATCAACCGGGCTGATCTGCCCTTGCATCACTCCCGGGCACCCATGCGCAGTCCCGAACCGTTGCCTGCCGCGTCACCCAAACTTCTGAGCACTGCGCATGCCGCGCCCCCTGCATCACTGATCGACCCGCGGCACAGCAGCCTGCCACGCCCGCCTGCCCGTCGGCACTGACCGGAGCATGCAGGCATGCTCTGGATCGCCGTGCGCTGCCATCGGCTGGCACTCGATTGCGCATTACGAGGGCAAGAAGATCCGCTGATCCTGGCGATCTGCAACCGCCTGCAAGTGCTTCAGGCCAGCGAGCCAGCGCAAGCGCTGGGCATCCGACCAGGGCTGCGACGAGCCAGTGCGCTCTCCATGGCCTCCTCGCTCCAGATCATCGAACACAACCCGGCGCTCGACCATGCGGCGCTCGAGCAGATCGCCGGGTGGCTGCTGCAGTTCACACCCTGCGTCAGTCTGCAGCCACCCGACGGCGTTCTCATCGAGGTCGAGGCGAGTCTGCAACTGTTCGGCGGACGTGATCGCCTGCTGGAACGTATCCGGCGAGGGCTCGACGAACTCGGTTTCACCGCACGGCTGGCCATCGCACCCACGGCGATTGCCGCCTGGCTGCTGGCCGGCTGGCAGAACGAGGCCTGCATCGAACACGAATCACTGCTGGCCGAAGGTCTGGCATCCCTGCCGGTCGAGCAGCTGGCTGCAGCCGCACCCCACCGGACCGCGCTCGCCGCCATCGGAGTTCGCTGCTTTGCCGACCTGATGCGCCTGCCACGCGCGGGCCTGGCAAAACGGTACGGCAAAGCCCTGCTCTTCGAGGTCGACGCCGCCCTGGGTCATCAGGCCGACCCTCGACGCTGGTTCGAGGCGCCCGCCCGGTTTTCGATACGCCTGGAGTTACTCGCGCAGGTCGAGCATGCCGAAGCATTGCTCTTTGCCTCGCATCGCCTGCTGCTTCAGTTGTGCGGCTGGCTTGCTGCCCGCCGGTGTGCCACCCGCGAGGCACTGCTGAGCGCCGAGCACGACAGCGGGCGCCACGCCTGCGAGGACACCCGCATCACGCTTCGGCTGACACAACCCAGCCGCGATCCGCAACGCCTGCTCGCGGTACTGCGGGAGCGTCTCGCCATCGTGAAGCTGCCGGCACCGGTCCATACGCTGCGGCTCGATTGCGCGACGGTCGTGGCGCTGCCCGGCACCCACGGCGAACTGTTCCCGACGCAGACAGGCGACGCCGAAGGGCTGTCACGGCTGATCGAAAGACTGCAGTCGCGACTCGGACACGACCAGGTGCAACGCTTGCTGCTGGTCGCCGATCACCGGCCCGAGGTCGCCTATCGCGCCGAGGCAGTCGATTACCCAGGCCGTCAGCCCGACACACCGTTGCCGGGCATGCCGCGCCCCCTGTGGCTGCTCAATGAACCGGTCGCGCTCGCCGAGCGTGATCACCGCCCCTGGTGGCATGGCCCCCTGACGCTGCTGGCCGGCCCCGAGCGAATCGAAACCGGCTGGTGGGATGAACACCGTGTGCAGCGCGATTACTTCATCGCGCAGGGCGATTCGAGCGGCTGGGTCTGGATCTACCGGACCCGTCTGGCCGATGCCGACAGCGGCTGGTTCCTGCAAGGCGTCTTCGGGTGACGCGGCACACAACGCTACGCCCGCCTCGCCAGCTACACTGAACGAATCATGCCAATACCCTCACACCGCCCACTCCTGCTTGCCCTCGACCAGGGCACGACCTCGTCTCGCGCCATGCTTTTCGATCGGACGGGTGCGCCTGTCTCGATCGCCCAGCGCGAATTCGCCCAATCCTTCCCGCATCCCGGCTGGGTCGAGCATGACGCCAACGAGATCTGGGCAAGCCAGCGCGCCACGATCGCCGAAGTACTTGCCAAGGCCCGCGTCTCGATTGCCGACGTGCATGCCGTGGGCATCACGAACCAGCGCGAGACTACCGTCGTCTGGGACCGCACCAGCGGCATTCCAATCGCCCCGGCAATCGTCTGGCAAGACCGCCGCACCGCCGAGCGATGCGCGCAGCTGCGCGCCGCCGGGCATGAGCCGATGATCCGCGAACAGACCGGTCTGGTGCTTGATCCTTATTTTTCCGCCACCAAGATCGCCTGGCTGCTCGACAACGTGCCCGGTGCACGCAGCCGGGCCGACCGCGGCGAGCTCGCCTTCGGCACCATCGACACCTGGCTCGCCTGGCAACTGTCGGGCGGCGCACTGCATGTCACCGACCCTTCCAACGCCAGTCGCACCCAGCTCTTCGACCTGCAGACAGGCACCTGGAGCGACTCGCTGCTCGAGGTCTTCGGCGTTCCGCGCTCGATGCTGCCGGTCATCGCGCCCTCGTCCGGGCACATCGGCGAGATCGAGCTCGAAGGCCGCCGACTCCCCCTGACCGGGATCGCCGGGGACCAGCAGGCGGCACTGTTCGGGCAGGCCTGTTTCAGCCCGGGCATGGCCAAGAACACCTATGGCACCGGCTGCTTCCTGCTCATGAATACCGGTGAGCATCCTCAAGCCTCGACCCAGGGACTGCTCACCACCGCGGCCTGGACGCTCGAAACACCGTCTGGTCTGCAGCGGCGCTTTGCGCTTGAAGGCAGTGTGTTCGTCGCCGGCGCGCTGGTCCAATGGCTGCGTGACGGACTGGGTCTTTTCCAGTCGGCCTCCGACATCGAGGCGCTGGCCGCCTCAGTACCCGATACCGCTGGCGTGCATGTGGTGCCGGCGTTTACCGGCCTGGGCGCGCCCTGGTGGGATGCCGACGCCCGGGGCGCCATGCTCGGTCTGACCCGCGGCGCGACCCGCGCGCACATCGCCCGCGCAGCGCTCGAAGCAATCGCCTTTCAGAGCGCCGATCTGCTCGCAGCGGTACAACGCGACTCACCCAAACCACTGATCGAACTGCGGGTCGATGGCGGCGCATCGGCCAATAATCTGCTGATGCAGTTCCAGGCCGATCTGCTCGGTGTGCCGGTCGTGCGCCCCAAAGTGCTCGAGACAACCGCACTCGGCGCGGCGTCTCTGGCCGGCATCGGCAGCGGTTTCTTCGAAAGCGCCGACGAGGTCGCCCAGCATTGGCGCGTCGATCGCATCTTTGAGCCGTCGATGTCACGTGATGAGGCAGCCAGCCGCATGCAGGGCTGGCACGAGGCCGTCAAACGAGTCAGGAGCCATCCCGCCTGAGCCTTGCACCTGGAAGGCTCAAAGCGCGGCGACGCCCGTGACGCCCCTTGCGCCGCCGTCCTCAACTCGGCGAAGCCACTTCTCGCAGCGGCCCGACGCCCATCACAGTGACGCCGGTCAGCGGTCGCGAAAAACCGGCGCCCTCTTTTGCAGTGCGGCAGCAACCGCCTCGACCTGATTCGGGCTGCCGAGCAACTTGATCTGTTCGTCCGATTCGGCCTGAAGTATTGCCGCCGCACTCGTGGCAGCCGGCAGCTGCAACAGTCGCTTGCCGGCCCGGATCGCATCCGGATTGCGCCCTGCAATCTCATGGGCGAGCGCCAGCGCCTGCTCGCGCGGATCGGCGCAGACGCGGGTCGCAAAACCGAGTGCCTGCGCCTCGACGCCGTCGAAGATCCGACCGCTGAAGGTCAGTTCGCGAATCACATCATCACGGGCCAAGCCGCGCATCAGCAGCACACCGGCCATATCCGGCACCAGCCCCCACTTGATCTCCATCACCGACATCCGCGCATCGGGCGTCACAAAGCGCATGTCGGCCCCGAGTGCCAGCTGAAACCCACCACCGAAAGCCACACCATGGACCGCAGCAATAACCGGCACCGGAATGTCTTGCCAGACCATCGCGACATACTGCGCGCCATTGGCGATTCCGTGGCTGCGCGGACCCAGCCGCATCTCGTTGGACACGCCCGCAACACCGTCACCCGGCTTGTCCGCCATCTTCTCGAAGCGACCCATGTCGAGCCCGGCGCAAAAAGCCCGGCCTTCGCCCGAGACCACCACCGCGCGAAGGCCCGGCCGGGTGATCAGGTCCTTGCCGGTTGCCACCAGGGCATCAAACATCGGCTGATCGAGGGCGTTCATCTTGTCCGCGCGAACCAGCCTGACATCGGCCACGCCACCCTCGATCGTCACCCTCACACGGTCCTGCACTGCGGCTTGCTGCATCCTTGTCTCCTCGTTATCTGTCATCGCTCATGGCCGGATCAGATCGATCGCGTCGGTAATGACGCAGTCGACACCCCACTCGCGCAATTGTTCGACCCTCGCCGGGTCGTTCGGCGTGTAAGTCAGTACCCGAAACCCTTCACCACGTGCATGCTGAATGCGCTCGCGATCAAGTATTTCATGGTTGACATCGATCGCCACGCACTCGAGGCGCCTGAGCTGCGCGAGCCAGTCTGACGGCCAGCGATGCAGCAGCAGCGCCCTGGGCAAGGCCGGCGTGACCCGTTGCGCGCCAGCCAGTGCTTCCGGCGAAAAGGATGACAGCAGCGGCGGAATCTCGCAGCCCTGCCAGGCCATTGCAGAGGCCATCGCCACGACTGCACCGGTCTCGGCCTCGCGCCCCGGACTCGGCTTGATCTCGACATTTGCGAGCAGGCGATTGGCCAGCAGCCATGCCACCACATTGGCATAGATCGGCACCGGCTCACCCGCCCACGCTGGGCCGCACCAGGAGCCGGCATCGAGCTGGGCGATTTCCGACAGGGTCGCCGTGCCGGCCAGGCCCCGACCATTGGTCGTGCGCTCGAGACTCGCGTCGTGCATCAGGATCGGCTTGCCATCGCCAGTGAGCTTCACATCGAACTCGAACATCGTGTGACCGTGGGCGGCACCCAGTCGAAGCGCCGCGAGCGTGTTTTCGGGCGCAAGCCGCCCGGCACCCCGATGCGCGATCACGCCCGGATAGGGCCAATGCATGAAGTCGACCTGCCAGCCAGGCAGGCTCGCCGCCACTGACCTCACCGGACCGGGCGCTTTCGGGAGATCAGGCATGGTTCACCAAGGTGTTCAGACCGAGCATCGATGCCACCTCACGCGCAATCGCCAGCGACGCAGTCAGACCCGGCGACTCGATGCCAAAGAGATTGACCAGACCGGTCACGCCATGGACATCCGAACCCTGCAGGACGAAGTCGCCCGCAGCCTGCCCGGGGCCACTGACCTTGGGGCGAACGCCGGTGTAATCGGGCTGCAGTGCACCCTCGGGCAGACTCGGCCAGTAGCGACGGATCGCAGCCGCAAACCGCGGCGCCAAGCCCTCCTCGAAGGCATAGTCGGGCGCCGACAGCCATCGGGTGACATCCGGCCCGAACTTGCATCGCCCGGCCAGATCGAGGGTCACATGAATGCCGAGCCCGGCCTCATCCGGCATCGGGTACACCAGATGCGTAAAGGGCGAGCGTGCTGCGAGCGAAAAATAATGACCCTTCGCATAGTGCGCAGGTGGCACATGCTGGGACGCCAGACCTGCGATCGATGCCGCCATCTGCTGGGCCGCCAGACCGGCCGCGTTCACCAGCAGGCGACAGCGCAGATGCATCGGATCGGCGCCTCCGGTGCTCAACTCAAAACCCCGATCAAGCACCCGAACACCGGACACCGGTGTCTGCACCACCAGCATCGCATCGCGGGCCTGCGCGTCGCCCAGCAGCGCCAGCATCAGGCCATGGCTGTCAATGATGCCGGTGGACGGCGACCATAATCCGCTGACCGCCTTGACCTCGGGCTCAAGGCTGCGCACTCCGGCCGAATCGAGCGGCTCGAGCGTCACGCCATTGATTGCCGCCTGATGCGCATACTTGGCCAATGCGGCCTTCTCGTCTTCGGTCGAGGCCACCAGCACCTTTCCGACCTGGCGATGCGCCACACCTCGCTCGACGCAATAGCGGTAGAGCATCTGTCGCCCCTGAACACACAGGCGCGCCTTGAGCGACCCGGTCGGGTAGTAGATGCCAGCGTGAATGACTTCGGAGTTGCGCGACGAGGTCTGGGTGCCAAAGTGCGACTCAGCCTCGAGGATGAGCACCTCGCGCCCGGCGTTGGCAAGTTCGCGAGCCACTGCCAGCCCGACGACCCCCGCACCGATGACCACTGCGTCGACTGATTCCATCCATCGATTGTAAGGGACCGGCGAAGCGCCAACGCCCGGTGTGAGTCGCGGCGACCCTGACCGCCAATCCCGCCGCAGACCTTTACGGTTTGATCAAGGCCGCCAGCACAAGCGGGCTTGCCCTGCTCGGCGATGCCCGCAGCCTGCGGGTTCAGACTGTCGGTTCAGCCGCTGGCCCAACGCCGGGTTCGCCGGCGCTGTCGCCAGGCGTCAGCCCGTCGACCGACAACTCGGGGTTGTCCTCATCGGGCTTGTCGGTTGATTTGCGAGCAGCCTTTTCGGCCTTCTTCGCCTTCTTGGCAAGCTCTCGCTGCCGCTTTTCATACTGATAGTTAGGTTTGGCCAAGTCGTTTGTCCCCTTTGAACCCTCACCTTACCCGATTCCCACCGATCAGTCGGCGCGAAGCCGGGCATTCCATTGCCGTTCGATCCGGTAACCGGCAGATTCGAGGCATTGCGCGGTGCTATAAAGCAGACATGCCGTTCCAGTCATCGATCGGCGACCCAATCCGCTCTGAAGAGGCAATTCACCGATGTCCTTCCTGTGGCCACAGATGCTCTGGATGCTGCCGGTTCTCCCGGCCTGCGTACTGGGCTACCTGTGGCTGATGCGCCGGCGAAAGGTCTCGATGGTCTACCCCAGCCTGGCAATGGTTCTCGAGGCGATCGGGCCGCGCCGGAACTGGCGTCGATTTGTGCCGCCCGCACTGATGCTGCTCGCACTGGCATGCGGGCTGACAGCCATTGCCCGACCGACCGCCGTCGTGACCTTGCCGTCGCAGTTCCACACCATCGTGCTGGCTATCGATGTGTCGCTCAGCATGCGCGCAACCGACGTGCAGCCCGATCGGATCACCGCAGCACAAGCCGCCGCGAAGGCCTTTATCGAAGACCATCCGCCGCGCTCACGAATCGGCATCGTGTCATTCGGCGGCTCGGCGCAACTCGTTCAAAAGCCTACCGATAACAGCGAGGACCTGATCGCCGCCATCGAACGCTTCCAGTTGCAGCGAGGCACTGCTACCGGCAGCGCGCTGGTGGTGGCGCTCGCAACCCTTTTTCCGGACGATGGAATCGATGTCGAATCGGTGGTGTTCGGCCGCAGCGGCCGAAGCGGCGGCAGCGAGGCCGGACGCGGCCCGTCGGGCAGTCCGCCCCGCGCCCCGGTCAAGCCAGGCTCGTACAACTCAGGCGTGATCGTGCTGCTTTCGGATGGCCGTCGCACGACCGGCCCAGACCCGATCCAGGTTGCCAAGATGGCGGCCGATCGTGGCGTGCGGGTCTTTACCGTCGGCTTCGGCACGCTCGAGGGCGCCACCATCGGATTTGACGGCTGGTCGGCCTATGTTCGACTCGACGAAGAAACACTTAAAGCCGTGGCCGAAATGACTCGCGGGGAGTACTACCACGCCGGCACCGCGGCGGATCTGAAGAAGGTCTATGAAGAACTCAACGCCCGCTTCGTCCTGGAGCGCGGCGAAACCGAAGTCACTGCGCTTTTTGCCGGCAGTGCTGCGATCCTGGCGATTGCGGCCGGATTGTTGTCGATGATCTGGTTCGGGCGGCGGGTCTGAGCCGACACTGGCGTGGTCAGGCCCCAGTCGTATCAGATCACCCTGCATCAGATCGCTCGGCCACACGGACTCAGATAGAATCCGACTGCTTTTATCGCGATGCCGTCGTACCGCTGCAATCTCGATACCCGAAAATATATTTTTTTTTTAGCATTCATCATGAATCGCACCACGACACTTTCGAGCTCAGCCACCTCCAGTCCTCTCGATAATGCCGGCTCACCCGGCCTGGCCGGCATCGCGCTATTCGTGGCGCTGCTGGTGGGCGGCGCCGGGTTTGTGCTCTATTCACTATTCAACGACGTTGGAAGTGCCGTCTCAGTTCCATGGGCTTTGCTGATCCTGGCGCTGTTCATTGCACTTGGATTCGAGTTTGTCAATGGTTTCCATGACACCGCGAATGCAGTGGCCACCGTCATTTACACCCACTCGATGCCGGCCCAGTTGGCAGTGATCTGGTCGGGCATCTTCAATTTCCTTGGGGTCATGGTTGCCAGCGGCGCGGTCGCCTGGGGAATTGTCTCGCTGCTGCCGGTCGAGCTCATTCTTCAGGTCAACTCGAGCGCCGGCATGGCGATGGTGTTTGCACTGTTGCTTGCCGCAATCATCTGGAATCTCGGCACCTGGTGGCTCGGTCTGCCGTCATCCAGTTCGCACACCCTGATTGGCTCGATCATCGGGGTCGGTATTGCCAATTCACTGATGTCGACCGGTCAAGCGACCAGCGGCGTTGACTGGGGCAAGGCCAAGGAAGTCGGCATGGCCCTGCTGATTTCCCCGGTTGTCGGCTTTTGCGCCGCCGCACTGCTTTATCTCGCCATGCGTGCGGTCATTCGCAACAAGGTGCTCTACGAGGCCCCCCGCAGCAACGCGCCGCCGCCCTTCTGGATCCGCGCCCTGCTGATCCTCACCTGCACCGGTGTCAGCTTCGCACACGGCTCGAACGATGGTCAGAAGGGCATGGGCCTGATCATGCTGATCCTGGTCGGCATCGTGCCGACGGCTTTCGCACTCAATCGCACGCCCGACGCCTCGAAAATGGAACAATTTCGGGCATCGTCTGCAGCCGTGCAGCAAGTCCTCACCAAGTACACGGTCCCGGGCATCAAGGTCGAGGATGCGCGCGAGACCGTCAAAGACGCGGTCACGCTCAAGAAGTTCACCGACCAGACCACGGTCGGTCTGAACGAGCTGGTGGCGAGCACGCTGAAGAGCGTCGAGGCCTACAAGAGCTTCAATACCGTGCCGACCGAACTCGTGTCGAACCTGCGTAACGACATGTACCTGATCGGCGAAGCCCTGAAGCTGATCGACAAGAAAAAGCAGCTCAAGGTCTCGGAATCCGATCTGGCCACGGTCGTGGCTTATCACAAGTCGGTTGACGATGCGACCCGGTTCATCCCGACCTGGGTGAAAATTGGCGTGGCCATCGCACTCGGTCTGGGCACGATGATCGGCTGGAAGCGCATCGTTAAAACCGTCGGTGAAAAGATCGGCAAGACGCACCTGACCTATGGCCAGGGCGCAGCCGCCGAAACCGTGGCAGCCATGACGATCGCCACTGCCGACCACTTCGGTCTGCCCGTCTCGACAACCCATGTGCTGTCGTCGGGCGTGGCCGGCACAATGGCAGCCAGCGGTGCCGGATTGAATGCCAGCACCGTGAAAAGCATCGCGCTGGCCTGGGTGCTCACGCTCCCGGCATCGATCATGCTGGCGGGCTCGCTGTTCTGGCTCTTCCGACAGATCTTCTGATGCCATGACCGCCTGAGAATCCCTCAGGCGGTCTGCCTCACTGCCGGCTCAGGCCGGCGTGCCGGTCTTACTTCAGCTCGATTTCAATGAAGCTGAATTCAAACGCGTTGGCGTTGATGACGTTATGGGCAACGCCGCTCAGTCGGGTGTACGACACCCCCGCTTGAAGCGCGACGTCGCGAGTGCCGCCAGGCTCCTCCAGACGCAAGATGCCGGTGGTCATCGGCACCACCACATAGTCATGGCCATGCACGTGATGCCCGGTATCGGCACCGGGGGCAAAACGCCATTCGGTGACGATCACGCGATCGTTGTCGATCTGGACCGTGGGGATCGCTTTCATTGATCAGACTCCCATTGCATGAAAAACATGCTTTTTGAACTCGAATGAATAGGGGTGCCAGAAGGCCATCTGCCGCTGAGCCATCATGACGCCTGCAAGATTGTGGCGCGGCGAAATCCACCAGTGGGTGCCGGCCACGCCGCCCCACTGAAACTCGCCAAGCGAATCAGGCGGATCGATTGCCGAGGGCGCGATCGTTACCGAGCCGCCCAGACCAAAACCCTTGCCAGGCACCGGCCCCAGGCCTGCGAACGCAATCGACATGCCTGCAGGCAACTGGTTGCTCATCATCAGCGACAAGGTTTCGGGCTTGAGCAGGGTTGGACCATCGGGCAGCAGGCTTCGCACCAGCGCCAGCATGTCGGGAAGGGTCGAGACCAGCCCACCGCCGCCTGACAGATTCGGTGCCGCTCGCAGATAGGCCTGCGGATAAGGCGCGTTGTCGGTGCGCGTCAGACCAGGCTCCATCGGATTGAGCAGATTGGCGCCCGCGTAATAGGCAACAAAGCGATTATGGTCAGTCTGCGGCACCACGAAGCCGGTATCGATCATGCCCAGCGGATCGAGGATGCGCGCCTTGATGAAGGCATCGAACGGCTGACCGCTCACCACCTCGACCAGACGCGCCAGCACATCGGTGGCCACCGAATACTGCCAGGCCGTGCCCGGATGAAAGCTCAGCGGCAGATCGGCAATCACGTCGGTCATGGCCTCAAGCGTATTCATCGGGCTGAGGACCTTGCGCGCCTGATAGGCCTTGTAAAGCACCGTGCCCGGATCAAAGAGGCCGTAGCTCAGACCCGAGGTGTGGGTGAGCAGGTGACGAATGGTGATCGAGGCCGAGGCCGGATCGGTATCGTCGATTGAGCTCGGATCAGGACGCAACACCCGGCGATTGCCAAGCTTGGGGATGAAGCGTTCGATCGGATCGTCGAGTGCGAAGTGGCCGGCTTCGAACAGCAGCAGCACCGCAATCGAGGTCACCAGCTTGGTGTTCGAAAAGGCTCTGAAGATATGGTCGCTGCGCAGTTCAATCCTGCTTTCGCGGTCGGCCCATCCCACCTGATTCACATCGATCAGATCGCGGCCCGAGAGCACCGCCCAGGACACACCGGGCAGCACATCGAGATCGACATAGCGTTGCATCGCAGCCTTCACACCGCTGAAATCACGGCCGCTGCTGACTGTCTTCAATCCTTGCATGTCACGTCCTTATTGGGTCTCAGGCCTTCGGCCGAATGGTCTTGCGCGAGCCGTTGACTGCGACCGGCTCACTTGAATTTCCGCAATCGTGATGCCGGCCACCGGCAGTCCAGTGTTCAAGCGGGTGCGCTATGCTCGCACGACCAACAAAGGAGCTTCAAACGTGTCTTCGATTCAGGCGGTTATCTGGGATTTCGGCGGCGTGATTTCATCGAGCCCCTTCGAGGCCTTTGCACGCTTCGAGGCCGAGCGCGGCCTGCCGAAGGATTTTTTGCGCACGGTCAATGCGACCAACCCGCACGACAATGCCTGGGCAAAACTCGAACGCAGTGAATTCAATGCAGAAGCCTTCGACGCCGCGTTTGCCAGCGAAAGCCTGGCGCTCGGACATGAGGTGCGAGGTCGCGAGGTGTTGCCCCTGCTGTCTGGCCATATCCGCCCCGAGATGGTCGAGGCACTGCGGCGCATCGGCGCCAGAATGAAGACCGGCTGCATCACCAACAACTTCAAGGCGATGGGCGCAAGCCCGATGGGCAGTCTTTATAAAGACGAGATCATGGGCCTCTTTCATCATGTGATCGAAAGCGCCAAGGCCGGCTTGCGAAAGCCCGACCCACGCATCTACCTGATGATGACCGATGCGCTGCAGGTCGAGCCGTCGGCATGCGTCTACCTCGACGACCTGGGCATCAACCTCAAGCCCGCCCGCGAACTCGGCATGCGCACAATCAAGGTCGGCGATGCGCGCCCGGCACTCGATGAGCTCGAGCGCCATGTGGGATTTGCGCTGATCGACTGAACACGCGCGGTTGCTGCGCGAGGATCAGATCCGCGCGTTCGATGGGCTGCATCACTGACGGGCTTCGAGCACCAGTTGGGTCTGGGTCACCACCGCGCACAGCTTGCCGTCGGCGTTTCGAATCGAGGTCTGCCAGACCAGGGTGCTGCGGCCGCGATGCAAGGCCAGACACTCCGCAGTCACCGTGCTGCCGACCCGCGCACCGGCGATGAACTTGGTGCTTGAATCGGTGGTGGTCGTGCCTTTGCCGGCGCTCAGATTGACGATCGTTCCGACCGCGCCAAGCGTATCGGCAAAGGCCATGTAGGCACCGCCGTGCATGATGCCGCCACCGGTACACAAATCGGGGCGCACCAGCAGCGTGGCGACCACACGATCCGGCGCAAGCTCGGTCAGTGTCACGCCCATCAGACCTGGGAAAAGCGGATCGAGCTTCGCCTGGATATCGCTCATCGATAGCATGAAAGTCTCCTTGATTGAAAGTGAGTTGGATTGTCCTTCAGTTGGACAGCCCTTCAGTTGAACAGCCCATCAAGCCCGTCTGCCGCCGGCAATCACCAGACCGATCCCGCTCAGAATCACCAGCGAGGCCAGCCACAGGCGCGGGCTCAGCTGCTCGCCGAGAAAGACCACCGCACCTAAGGTAGCAAGCACCGGGACGCTGAGTTGCACCACCGCCGCATTGGTGGCCTTCAAGGCAGGCAAGGCGGTGTACCAGATCGCATAGCCAAGCGCTGACGCCAGTGCACCCGATGACACCGCCCACCAGAATCCTGCCGGGCTGATCGAGATCTGATCGTGCATCACCAGGCTGACCGCCAAGGCCATCGGAATGGTGCGAATGAAATTGCCGGCGGTCACACGCGTCGGATCGCCCTGCCCTTTGGCTCGCAGCGAATAGACACCCCAGGAGAGCCCGGCGCACATCATCAGCAGCGCCCCGGCAAGTGGTGGTGCCGACAGACCTGGTAGCAGCAGGCTGACCAGACCCGCAATCGCCATCACGAAACCGATGATCTGAACGCCACGAAAACGCTCGCCTGACCACAAACCGTGCCCGAGCATCGTGAGCTGAACCGAGCCGAACAGCACGAGAGCGCCGGAGGCCGCGGGCAGGCTGCCATAGGCAAACGAAAAGGCCGCTGCATAGCCAAAGAGCGCAAGCGCAGACCGCCAATTGCCATCGCCCGCTTGTGCGCGGCGGGTGGTTTGCACGATCAGCCAGAGCACCAGTGCACCCGACACCATTCGAATGGTGGTGAAACTTGCCGCATCAATCGCCGGCACCTTGAGCGCTGCGCGGCACAACAGCGAGTTGCCGGCAAAGGCGATCATGGCGAGCACGGTCAACACAGCGGTGCGGGCAATCGACATCACAAAACGCCATGGTTGAAGCGACGCGACTGCGACCGCCTCGTGCCTTGCGTCACACTGCGGGTGATGATGAAGAGCGAATCGGCGCCCGGCGTGATGTTGAGCAGCAGACCCGACAACACGAAGAGCGGGAGATCACGGGTGCCGAACATGGGGGCTCACAGCAAAGCAGATCGCAGACGCAAGGGCGCCTGCGCAATCGGAAAAGTATAAGCGGGCCAATCACGCTACCCATGAGGCGACATCCTTGAAGCGCGAAAATGAATTGTTCTATGGCTGGCGGATCGTCGCAGCCTGTTTTGTGATCGCGGCGTTCGCCTGGAGTCTCGGGCTCTTCGGTTCGAGCGTCTATCTGCAGTCGCTCAGCGCAGAACGCGGCTGGACGGTCGCGACGATTTCCGCCGCAATCACGCTGTTTTTTCTGGTGAGCGCGGCAGTGCAGAGACTCGTTGGCCGCAGCATCGATCGCTGGGGTCCGCGGCCGGTGCTCTCGATCGGCTGCCTCTCGCTTGCCGTCGGGGTCGCTCTGATCGGGCAGACTGATTCGCCCTGGCAGTTGTATCCCTGCTTCGCGCTGGTCGGCATCGGATGGTCGACCCTGTCGACCACCGGCATTTCGGCCACCGTCGCCCCCTGGTTTGAGCGGCATCAGGGGCGATCGATGACCCTGGCCCTGATGGGCGCGAGCCTCGGTGCCATTGTCGGCGTGCCGCTGCTGATCGCCACGCTTGCGCGCTTCGGTCTCGAAACCGGTCTCTTGCTTGTCGCGCTTTTGGCGGTCGCGGTGCTGCTGCCGCTGATCGGCATGGTCCTGCGCTATGCCAGCCCAGCAAGCCTGGGCCTGAATCGCGATGGCGATCTGCCCGCCGCCGGCCAGCCGCTTGCGCCGGCGCCTGTGCCGATCGCCAATTCAAACAACCGTTCGAGATTACTGTGGAGCACGACCGCCGGGTTTGCGCTCGCGCTCACGGTTCAGATCGGCTTCATCACCCACCATGTGAAGCTGGCGCAACCAATGCTCGGCGCGCATGGCGCAGGCCTTCTGGTGAGTGCCGCGGGCGTCGCCGCACTGATCGGTCGGATGATCCTGGTGCGAATCGTCGACCGCGTCGATGTGCGACGGCTTGCCGCCGGCATCCTGCTGCTGCAGACCCTGGCGCTGATCGCGATCGCCACCTGGCCAAGCGCTTGGGTGCTGGTGATTGCAAGTCTTGCCTATGGTTATGGCATCGGCCATGTCACGACGCTCGGACCGGTGGTCGTGCGCCGCGAGTTCGGCGCCAGTGCCTTTGGTGCCACCTATGGCACGGCCGCCACCGTCATCCAGCTCAGTTCGGCCTTTGGGCCCTTTTTGCTTGGCGCGCTGCGCGACGGCTATGGCAACTATCGCCCGGGGCTCGCGGTCGCAGCGCTCTTCACATCGCTGGGATGCCTTGCCCTGCTGGTCGGTCGAGGCCGCGACAGTGCATCAACTGAAAACCACTTCGCCAAATAAGCCGACCTGAACAATGTAGTCGGCCAGCTCGGCATCGATAAGGCTCGAGTTGCCTGCCGCGCGCGCCTCGCGCAGCATCCCGGCCCAGTGCTCATCCAGCACTGTCTGCCCGTCTTGCAGGATGATCGCCACCCCTCTGGACACGACCGTCGCATCGAGCAGTTGCCACCCGAGCTCGCCGTCGTGGTCAGTCACCTCAAGGCGTCGATATCCGGCATCACCCAACTCGTGACGGCGCGCACTCGCCCAATGGTCGATACCCCCT
>CAMCXH010000043.1 GCA_945883285.1 Bordetella parapertussis
CGGAAAGTATTTCTGGTTGGTGCGCATCGTCAGGATCAGACACTCCTGGGGCACCTGCAAGAACTCGTCCTCGAAGCGGCCGACATAGACCGCCGGCCATTCGACCAGCGCGCACACTTCGTCGAGCAGGGGCGCGACATGCGCCTCGTCGCCAAGCGAGGCGCCGAGTTCGCGGGCGCGATCGCGCAGCAATGTGTCGATTCGCTCGCGCCGCTTTGCAAACGAGGCGATCACCCGGCCGCGTTCGGCCAGCAGTCTTTCGTAGTCGGTGGCAGCCGACAATTCGATCTGCGCTTCACCCTGGAAGCGATGTCCGCGGGTCATGCCCCCCGATTGCAGGCCGAGGGCGACCGCCGGCAGCACGGTCTGTCCATGCAGGACCACCAGGCCATGCGCAGGGCGCACGAAGCTCACGCTGGTGTGGCCATCGGCGAGCTGGTACTGCATGAGCTTCGGGATAGGCAGTCGCGCGATTGCCTGCTCGATCAGGGGCTGGATGGCCTGCACGAGTGCGGCACCCGCGATCGTGCTGCGAAGGTAGAAGCACTCCTGCTTGCCGTCGGAGGCGCGGGTGAGTGCATCGACCTGAGCGCCCTGCTTTTCGGCCCACTTCTTGAGCGCCAGTGTGGCCTGACCCTGCGCATCGAGGCCGACGGAAACTGACGGACCCTTGATTTCGACCGCGCGATCGTCGGCCTGCTCGCGAACAGCCGCCACGCAGACCGCCAGGCGCCTGGGGGTGGCAAAGACTTCGAAGCTGCCGTCGGATGGCGCCAGGCCCTGCTGGCGCAACCCTTCGACGATGGTGTTGGCAAACGAGTCGCCCAGCCGGGCAAGCGCCTTGGGTGGGAGCTCTTCGGTGAGCAGTTCGACGAGCAGAGGCTTGGTCATGGTGTGGCGGTCAGGCAGACGGTGTGCCCGAGCGCGCGAGCATCGGGAATCCGAGGCGCTCGCGCGAGGCATGGTAGGCATTGGCAACCGCCCGGGCGAGCGCACGCACCCGACCGATGTAGGCCGCGCGTTCGGTCACCGAGATCGCGCCCCGCGCATCGAGCAGGTTGAAGGAGTGCGAGCACTTCATGACCATTTCGTAGGCGGGCAGGGCAAGTTCGGCGGCGATCAGGCGCTGCGCCTCGGCTTCATATTCGTCGAAGTGGCGAAACAGCATCGGCGCATTGGCATGTTCGAAGTTGTAGGTCGACTGCTCGACCTCGTTCTGGTGAAAGACATCGCGGTATTTCACGCCATCGGTCCAGACCAGGTCGTAGACGCTTTCGACGCCCTGCAGATACATGGCCAGTCGTTCAAGGCCATAAGTGATTTCACCGGTGATCGGCACACACTTGAGCGAGCCGACTTCCTGGAAATAGGTGAACTGGGTCACTTCCATGCCGTTGAGCCAGACCTCCCAGCCCAGACCCCAGGCGCCGAGGGTGGGTGACTCCCAGTCGTCTTCGACGAAACGGATGTCGTTGCGCGTGGTGTCGATGCCCAGCGCCTTCAGCGAACCGAGATAGAGGTCGAGGATATCGGGCGGCGAGGGCTTGAGCACCACCTGAAACTGGTAGTAGTGCTGCAGCCGGTTCGGGTTGTCGCCGTAGCGCCCGTCCTTGGGTCGGCGCGAGGGCTGCACATAGGCGGCTCGCCAGGGCTCGGGGCCGATCGCGCGAAGGAAGGTGGCGGTATGGAAGGTGCCGGCACCGACTTCCATGTCATAGGGTTGAAGCAGGGCACAACCCTGATTGTCCCAGTACTCCTGCAGTCGCAGGATCAGGTGCTGAAAGCTGATCATCGGTGGGAGAGGGCCGCGCAAATGTCGGCTGTTCCGGACAAGGTCTGGATTCTAACGGGTTCGGCGACTGCGGCCATCCGAAGAAGCGCAGCACCTCGTCGCGACGCGCCATGGCATCGGCTTGCCCGAGCGCGATCAGCTCTCGGGTATAGCCCGATTCGAAGAGCAGATAGCTCAGGAAGGCCGCCCCCCGTGTGTCGATGCCCTTGCCGGCGACACCGACCGCCCGCAGCATCGATCGCACCGCGATCGGCAGCGACGAGAGGTGCGGTGCGGCCAGATCATCGAGTCGCTGGCTCGGCGAGATCACCAGCACCTCGATCGGCTTGAGGTGGGTGCGGGTGCGGGCATCGTCGTCGAGCAGCGCAAGCGTACGGTTGATGCGCTCGAGCCGCTCGACATCGACCGCCAGTGAATCGAGAAAGATGCTCGACATTGCATGGCCTGCGATCTGGGCGAGGCTCGGATAGCCCGGACTCACCGTGCGCCTTTCGGCTGGCTCGCGCATCCGACCGGCACCAATCACCAGCACCTTGTCGGCGCCCATGTGGACGGCCGGCGAGATGGGCGCCGACTGGCGCATCGCGCCGTCGCCGAACCATTCCTGCTGACCTGCCAGTGGCAGGCGAACCGACGGAAACGCAAACGGGATGGCTGAGGAGGCCAGCAGATGATCAATCGTGATCTGCGTGCGCACCGACAGCCGATGCGATCGGGTCCAGGGAGTGATCGTCGATTCGGATTGATAGAAGGTGACATGGTCGCCGCTGCTGTAGCTCGAGGCAGTCACCGCCAGGGCCTGCAGATGGCCGTCGGCCATGATCTGCGGCAGTCGATCGAAATCGATCAACCGGTGCAGCAGTTCGTGCAGGGGCGAGTTGTCGAGCAGGGAGCGCGGACGCGCCCTTCGCCAGCGGGCGATTGCCCAGCCGAGGGTGAACATCGACAGCCAGCGCGCGCCGCTTTGCGCCACGCCCAGCGCGTCGGCCCGATAGACCTGATCGGCGCTGAAGTCGGACCACAGATCAACGAGCTTTGCCACACCCTCGCTGTAGCGGTCGGCGTGACAGGCCAGGCCGGCGGCGATGATCGCACCGGCCGAGGTGCCGGCAATCACCTTGAAGGGATTTGACGTCGGCGCACCCATCTCGCGGGCGATCTGATCGAGTGCCGAGACCACGCCGACCTGGTAGGCCGCTCGAGCGCCCCCGCCGGTCAGGATCAGGCCAGTGGTGCCTGCTTGCGTCATTGTTGGCCGCCCCCGAAGGTGATGCGATCGAGTCTACGTGGCGAGTGCAAGGCGAACGGCGCAGCGTATTCCAGTCGTCTGCCTCGGGCTGCCGTCAGCCCGGTTCACGCCGATAAAGGGCTGCTTCGCCGGGGCGCGATCAGGGCCAGTAACAGGCAGGCCAGCGCCAGCACCAGAACCGGGAGGTTCCCCAGGCGGGTGAACGGGGTCAGGCCGCTGGTGCCCTGCACGCGGACATCGAGTGCACCCACGGTGTAGGGCTCAAGCTGTGCGGTCACTTTGCCGGCGGCATCGATCGCGGCGGTCGTGCCGGTGTTGGTCGCGCGCAGCATCGGCCGGCCGGTCTCGAGCGACCGCATACGGGCGATCTGCAGGTGCTGGGGCAGGGCGTGCGAGCGCCCGAACCAGGCGATGTTGCTGACATTGGCCAGGATCGATGCGCCGGTCTCGCCGAGCAGCACCGCGCGAATCTCCTCGCCGAAAAGATCTTCGTAGCAGATGTTGAACGCGATTTTCTGGCCGCCCACGGCAAAGGCCGCTTGAGTCGTCGCGCCGCGCCCGAAGTCGCCCATCGGGATGTGCATCAGATTCACGAACCAGGCAAATCCCCAGGGGACGAACTCACCGAAGGGCACCAGATGGTGCTTGTCATAGCGCGGCGCTGTGGCATAGCGATCGGCTGCGCCGCCTGGCTTGAGCAGCAGGACGCTGTTGGTCAGGCGCCAGTCGTCGCGCAGGCCGCGCTTGTTCTCGAGGGTGAAGGCCGGCAAGCCGATTGCCACCGCATGGCCTGCGCCGACATGGGCATCGAGTCGTTGCGCGAGTTCGGGCGGTGTGCGCTCGAAGGGGATGGTCCAGGCGGTCTCGGGCAGGATGGTCAGTGCCGCATCGCCGGCCTCGATGAGTCCGACATAGGTCTGCATGGCGGCCAGCGTGCGTTCGGGGCGAAACTTCATGTCCTGCGGCACGTTTGCCTGCAGCAGCCGAACGCTGAGTGCCGGCCCGGACGGACTCGTCCAGGCGTCGCTCGACGGCAGCGCGAGCGGCGCGAGCAAAAGGGCAAGCGCAATCGCTGCAGCGCGCAGCGCTTCCTGTCGTGTTCGCCCGGTTGGTGTTCGGTCAGACCTTGCTCGTTCTGCGTTGATCGGCCGGCTGCCGGGTGGGGCGCGATCTCGAGCGATGCTTGCGATCGCACCGGCGCACAGCGAGGCGACGCCGACCGCAACGCCGCCCAGCGCGAAGACGCCGGCCACCGGTGCCAGGCCGGTGAGGGGCCCGTCGATCTGTGCGTAGCCAAGCGCCAGCCATGGAAAACCGGTGAACACCCAGCCGCGGGCGAGCTCGGCCAGCGTCCAGGCGCCTGCAGTGGCGAGTGCCAGACGCAGCGGTCCGCGGCCGGCGTACCAGCGCCAGGCAATCGCACTGGCCAGCATCGGATAGACCGACAGATAGGCCGCAAACAGCATCAGTGCCAGGGCCGCAAGCGGCGCCGGCATGCCGCCGTAATCGTGCATGCTGATGAAGAGCCACGACAGTCCGGCGCCGAACCATCCCATGCTGAAGGCAAAAGCCAGCATGGCCTGCATGAAGGTCGAGGCGCCACGCGAGCGCGCGAGGTACATCAGGCAGAAAAGGCCGGTCAGCGCGAGCAGCGACACGGCCCAGTGGGACCAGGGCGCAAAACTGGCGGCGTTCAGCAAGCCGAGCGCAAAGGCGCCGAGCACCAGCTCAGCGCGGCGCCAGCTCATCGGGTAATGGCTCGATCAGCAATGTGTGAATCGAACGCTCGTCGCCGCGGATCACGTCGATGATGAGACCGTCGAATTCGATTCGCTCGCCGCGACGCGGTACGCGTCCGAGCCGCTCGGTCACCAGGCCGCCAACGGTATCAAAGGCATCGTCATCGAAATTCGTGCCGAGTGACTTGTTGAACTGCGCCACGCCGGTCAGTGCACTGACGCGAAAGCGCGGACCATGGGAGCCGGTATCGATCTGAACGATGTTGTCGATACTCTCGCCCTGGTCGAATTCATCTTCGATTTCGCCCACGATCTGCTCGAGCACGTTTTCGATGGTGATCAGGCCGGCGACGCCACCGTGTTCGTCGACCACGATCGCCAGATGCTTGCGGCTGAGCCGGAATTCGCGCAGCAGCGTGTTCAGCCGCAGCGTGTCGGGCACAAAATGCGCCGGGCGCAGCAGGTCGCGGATCGTGACGTCCTTTTCGGCATACAGGCGCAGCAGGTCTTTGGCGTGCAGGATGCCGATCACATTGTCGCGACCGTCTTCGATGACCGGAAAGCGCGAATGCGCGGTCTTGATCGCAAACGGGACGACGTCGGCCGCAGACCAGGTGACATCGATGACTTCGATCTGCGATCGGGGCACCATGATGTCGCGGGCGCAGACCTCGGTCATCTGCAGGACGCCCTCGATCATCGACATCGCCTCGGCGTCGAGCAGATCGCGCTCCTGAGACTGGCGCAGCAACTGCAGGAGCTGGTCGCGATCGTCGGGTGCTCGCAGGAGCAGTGCCGACATGCGTTCGAGCAACGTGGGTTTGGATTTGCTCGACGAAGGGTCGGGCATTGCGTCAGACGGTTGGTCGCGGGATGGCCAGCATACCGGAGATGCACAGGCCGACCAAGCACACGCCGATGTCAGGCCAGATAGGGATTGCCGATCCCGAAGCGATGCAGCAGCGCGATCTCGCGTTCTTCCATCGCCTGCGCTTCGGCTGCAATGTCATGGTCCATGCCCTGGGCATGAAGCACGCCGTGCACGATCAGATGGGCCAGATGATCGCGCGCCGACTTGCCCTGCTCGCGAGCCTCGCGCGCCACCACCGGCAGGCAGATCACGATATCGGCCTGCAGCGGGCCCTGTGCCGTGACGTCGTCGGCATCGTCGTCATAGGCGAAGGTGAGCACGTTGGTTGCATAGTCCCGAGCGCGAAACTGTGCGTTGAGCGCGCGGGCCTCATCGGCCCCCACCAGTCGCAGCGTCAGTACCGCATCGCAGGAAAGGGCCGCGCTGGCCCAGCGTCGCAGCTGCCTGCGATCGGCGGGCGACTCGCCGGCATCGGGCGCCAGCTGGATCGACAGCGACAACTTCGCCACGACGATGCCTTCTAGCGCGGCTCGGGCGGCGAATGCCGCTCGTAGGCTTCGACGATGCGTGCCACCAGCGGGTGTCGCACCACATCGCTGGTGTCGAATTCGGTGAAGGCGAGCCCGCGCACCTCACGCAGCACGCGTCTGGCCTCGATCAGTCCGGAGGGCTGGCCGCGCGGCAAGTCCATCTGGGTCATGTCGCCGGTGACCACCGCCCGCGATCCGAAGCCGATGCGGGTGAGGAACATCTTCATCTGCTCGGGTGTGGTGTTCTGCGCCTCATCGAGGATGATGAAGGCATTGTTGAGCGTGCGCCCGCGCATGTAGGCCAGCGGCGCGATCTCGATCGACTGGCGCTCGAACATCTTGCCGACGCGCTCAAACCCCATCAGGTCGTAGAGCGCATCGTAGAGCGGACGCAGATAGGGGTCGACCTTCTGGGCCAGATCGCCGGGCAGAAATCCCAGCCGTTCACCGGCCTCAACCGCGGGCCGGGTAAGCACGATCTTCTTGATGGCATCGCGCTCGAGCGCATCGACCGCACAGGCCACCGCGAGATAGGTCTTGCCGGTGCCGGCCGGCCCGATGCCGAAGGTGATGTCGTGCGACAGGATGTTGCGCAGATATTCGCGCTGGCGCGGCGTGCGGCCCTGCAGGTCGGCCCGGCGGGTATGCAGAGCCGGCGAGGTGTCGTCGGCGGGGGCAACGCTCGGGGGTCCTGTCACGGCGCCCTCGACGGTTGCCGCTTGCGCCACCGGCGCGGCGGTGACTTCGGGCATCGCGCGCAGCTGGATCAGCCCGAGCTGGATGTCATCGACCGACAGCGTGCTGCTGGCCAGCCGGGTGAAGTGCTCGAGCGCCCGCACCGCCTGACGCGCCTGCAGGCCGACGCCTGCGACCGCAAACTGGTCGGATCGTCTGAGGATTCGCACATCGTAGGCCTGCTCGATCTGGCGAAGGTTCTGGTCGAGTGCGCCGCACAGATTGGCCAGCCGGCGGTTGTCGGCATCGACCGGCTGAAAGGTGAGCGTGTTGATCTTCATTCAGTCGACGATCGGGACCTGCCCGCGCAGCGAGTGCGGCAGTGCGGAGGTGATCGTCAGATCGATCAGCTGACCGATCAGGCGCGGCGACCCGGCGAAGTTCACCACCCGATTGTTGCCGGTGCGCCCGGCGAGTTCGGCTGCGTCCTTGCGCGAGCGGCCCTCGACCAGCACCGCCTGAGTGCTGCCCACCATGTCTTGCGAGATGCGCCGGGCGTTTGTGTCGATGCTCGACTGCAGCCGTTGCAGCCTTGCCAGCTTGACTGCCTGGGGCGTGTCGTCGGGCAGATCGGCGGCAGGCGTGCCCGGGCGCGGGCTGTAGATGAACGAGAAGGAATGATCGAAACCGATGTCCTCGATCAGGCTCATGGTCTGCTCGAATTCGCGTTCGGTCTCGCCCGGAAAGCCGACGATGAAGTCGGAGGTGATGGTGATGTCAGGGCGGGCTGCGCGCAGCCGGCGGATGATCGACTTGTATTCGAGCACGCTGTAGCCGCGCTTCATCGCCGCCAGCACGCGGTCGGAGCCCGACTGCACCGGCAGGTGCACATGCGCGGCAAGTTTGTCGAGGCTGGCATGCGCGTCGATCAGGCGCTGGCTGAATTCGCGCGGATGCGAGGTGGTGTAGCGAACGCGATCGATGCCGGGAATATCGCAGACATAGTCGAGCAGCATCGCAAAGTCGGCGATCTCGGCCGCTGTGTCGGGTGTGCCCGGCTCGCCGATGCGGCCCAGATAGGCGTTGACGTTTTGCCCGAGCAGCGTCACTTCACGAACGCCCTGTTCGGCCAGCAGCGCGATCTCGGTCAGGACGTCTTCGAATGGCCGCGAGACCTCCTCGCCACGGGTGTAGGGCACGACGCAAAAGCTGCAGTATTTGCTGCAGCCTTCCATGATCGACACAAAGGCGCTCGCGCCCTCGACCCTGGCCGGTGGCAGGTGGTCGAATTTTTCGATGGACGGAAAGCTGATGTCGACCTGCGAGCGCCCCGAACTGCGCCGTGCCTCGATGAGTTGGGGCAGGCGGTGCAGTGTCTGTGGCCCGAAAACCACATCGACATAAGGCGCGCGACTCACGATGTTGGCGCCTTCCTGGCTGGCCACGCAGCCGCCCACGCCGATCACCAGATCGGGTCGCTCGAGCTTGAGCAGGCGCATGCGTCCGAGGTCTGAAAAAACTTTTTCCTGAGCTTTCTCGCGTACCGAGCAGGTGTTGAACAGCACGATGTCTGCCTGCTGCGGATCGTCGGTGGTCTCGATGCCGCCGGCCTGCGACTGGGCCAGCACGTCGATCATCTTGGCCGAGTCGTACTCGTTCATCTGGCAGCCGAAGGTACGGATATAGAGCTTCTTGGTCATCGGGGGCGGGCCTTGCTCGCGTGTGTCAGCGTTGTGCGCCGGATCGGCGTGCAGCCGCTGCCCGTTCGGCAACGACCTGATATTCCGCTTCGGTCAGTATCCAGATCTGACTGATTTCGCCCAGGTTGCCGCGTACGAAAGCCACCCGGTAGTCGCCGCTCAGACTGGCCGGCATGCGAATCATGTTCTGTTCGTCATGGATGCGCGCACCCGCGCCAAGTACGACCGGCTGCCCGTTCATGAAGGCTTGCGGGAAGATTGCCGGCTTGAAAAGACCGGGCAGCGCCTCGGTCGGGATGATCCGGTTGACCTGAGCCGATGCCGGAGCGCGCAGCCCGCCAACGAGCAGGCCCGACACCATTGCCGCCGCAGCCACCTTCAGGCGAGCCCTGCGCGAAGGCTTGTGGCTAGACGGCTGTTTTGCTAGAAGGTTCGGCATGACTGCCAATGATAGCAAGCCGACCGGGCGCCGACCGGCTTCGCTGTCATTGACAGGACATCCCTGTCATAGACCATTTTCAGTCGTCCCGACGATCAACAACACCATGGAGAGTCCAATGAGCACGCCGATTGATCCCGACCTGAGCGATTTGCGCCGACGCATCGAGCGCGATCTGATCGACAGCTACGATGAGGCGCTCGAACTTGAGCTCGAAGATCAGGCATTCGACATGCCGGGTACCGAGCCGGCAGCGCCCGCCACTGAGGAAGACCGCAAAGCCCGACAGCAGTACTTCAGCGAGCTCTTTCGTCTGCAGGGCGAACTGGTCAAGCTCCAGGACTGGGTTGCCACCACGAAGACGAAGGCGCTGGTGATTTTCGAAGGCCGTGACTCGGCTGGAAAAGGGGGCGTGATCAAGCGCATCACCCAGCGACTGAACCCTCGCGTGGCCCGCGTCGTGGCCTTGCCCGCACCCAATGATCGCGAGCGGACGCAGTGGTACTTCCAGCGCTATGTGTCGCACCTGCCGGCCGGTGGCGAAATCGTGCTCTTTGACCGCAGCTGGTACAACCGCGCCGGCGTCGAACGTGTGATGGGCTTTTGCAACGACAGTGAGTACGAGGAGTTCTTCCGCTCTGTGCCCGAGTTCGAGCGCATGCTGGTGCGCTCCGGCATCAAGGTCATCAAATACTGGTTCTCGATCACCGACGAGGAGCAGCATATGCGCTTTCTCGCCCGGATCAACGATCCGCTGAAACAGTGGAAGCTCAGCCCGATGGACCTCTATGCGCGCAGCAAGTGGGAGGATTACACCCGCGCCAAGGAGACGATGCTCGAGCGCACGCATATCGCCGAGGCGCCCTGGTCACTGGTGCATGCGGTCGACAAGAAGAAGGCGCGCCTGAACTGCATCTCGCATCTGCTGTCGCAGTTCCCGTACGAAGAGATCCAGCGCGAACCGGTTGTGCTGCCGGAGCGCGTGCGAAACCCGGATTACCTGCGTCATCCGGTTCCGCCCGAGCTCTATGTGCCGGAAAAGTACTGAGCCTGTGATGTGATGGTCGGTCAGGCCGCGCGACGCCCCGCGCGGTCGCCGGCATGGTCTGCCAGACCGAAGCGGTTGGCCGCGCTCAGCAGTGCCCGCAGCGAGGCCACCACGATGCTGCGATCGATACCGACGCCAAAACGCGCACCCGTCACGCCGTCGCTGGTGGCTTCGATGAAGGCCACCGCGCGCGCATCCGACCCCGAATCGATCGACCGCTCTTCATAGCTGTCGACACGCAAGGGCAGGCCGAGCGCGTGGACGGCAGCGTCGATCGGGCCGTTGCCTTCGCCATGCAGCACATGCGAGACACCGTCGATCGAGACGGTGAGGTCGATCTGATGGCCGCCGTCGGTGCCGACCATGCGGTGCGACAGCAGCTTGATGCGGGCGTCGTCGTGAAGGTATTCGGTATTGAAGAGGCGCCAGAGGTCGTCGGCCGTCACTTCGGTGCCATGCTCATCGGTATGGCGCTGAACGATCGAACTGAACTCGACCTGCAGGCGGCGCGGCATCACCAGACCATGGTGACGTTCGAGCAGGAAGGAGATGCCGCCCTTGCCCGACTGGCTGTTGACGCGGATGACCGACTCATAGGTCCGACCGACGTCTGCCGGGTCGATCGGCAGGTAGGGGACTTCCCAGAGCGAGTCGGGCTGCTGGACGGCGAAGCCTTTCTTGATCGCGTCCTGGTGCGAGCCCGAGAAGGCGGTGAACACCAGGTCGCCGACATAGGGATGACGCGGATGGATCGGCAACTGATTGCAGTGCTCGACCGTGCGGGCCACCTCATTGATGTCGGAGAAGTCGAGCTGCGGGTCAACGCCCTGCGAATAGAGGTTCAGCGCCAGCGTGACCAGGTCGACGTTGCCGGTGCGCTCGCCGTTGCCAAACAGACAACCCTCGACCCGGTCGGCACCCGCCATGACGCCGAGTTCGGCAGCGGCCACCGCCGTGCCGCGGTCATTGTGGGGGTGCAGCGAAATGATCGCTGATTCACGATTGGGCAGATTGCGGATCATCCACTCGATCTGATCGGCGTAGATATTGGGCGTGGCCGATTCGACCGTGGCAGGCAGGTTGAGGATGACCTGGCGTTGCGGCGTGGCGCCCCACTCTTTCATGACCGCGACGCAGACATCGCGTGCGAATTCGAGCTCGGTGCTCGAGAACACCTCGGGGCTGTATTCGAAGCCCCAGTTGGTGCCGGGTCGGGCGGCCAGCAGCCGCTTGACCACGCGGGTGCTGCTGACGGCCAGGTCGGTCACTTCCTGCTGGCTCAGATTGAAGACCACCCGTCGAAAGACCGGTGCGGTAGCGTTATAGAGATGCACCGTGGCGTTCTTTGCGCCTTCGAGCGATTCGACCGACCGGGTGATCAGGTCTTCGCGGGCCTGGGTCAGGACGCTGATCACGACATCGTCGGGCACCAGACCCTGTTCGATGATGTGGCGCACGAAGTCGAAGTCGGTCTGGGAGGCAGCCGGAAAGCCCACCTCGATCTCCTTGACGCCGATCTTCACCAGGGTCTCGAACATGCGCAGCTTGCGCGCGGTGTCCATGGGTTCGAAGAGCGCCTGATTGCCGTCGCGCAGGTCGGTCGACAGCCAGCGGGGGGCGGCATCGATGGTTCTCGACGGCCAGCTGCGCTCGGGCAGGTCGATCACCGGGAACGGGCGGTATTTGCCAGCGGGCGGTTTCATCATGATCTCAAGGCTCCTTGGGTTGCGGTGGGGTCTGCAACCGGAGCAGGGAGCACAGAGGCAGACGCCTTATCGGCAGGCCTCCCGGGCACCCCCTGTTTCGGTTGGGGTTCGGGTGGGCCGGGGTGGCGTTACTGACTGGTAC
Source organism: Bordetella parapertussis (assembly GCA_945883285.1). Classification (GTDB taxonomy): domain Bacteria; phylum Pseudomonadota; class Gammaproteobacteria; order Burkholderiales; family Burkholderiaceae_E; genus UBA4615. The sequence goes on from CAMCXH010000043.1 coordinate 11,892, forward strand.
TCAGGCGCCCTGAACGGGCAGCAGACGACCCCGACCCGCAGCTAGTCGTAGCAGGGACAGAATCGAAAGAGGGGTCAGCGAAACGCGGGTCATCCCGAGAGCCTAGTCGCGAGCCGGTGCGCTTGTCAACCGGCCCGGACCGACGGCCGCGTGCCGAGGGGTTGCCGACGGTACGCGATCAGCCGGTGAACATGCCGACAAGCCCGGCTGTAATGCAAGTCGACAGGAGCCCGGCAGCCAGCGATCGGATGGCAAGGTGGCCGACCTCGGTGCGCCGATCCACCGGCATCAGGGGAGCCATGCCGCCCAGCATGATGCCGACGCTGCCGAAGTTGGCAAAGCCCGCGAGTGCATAGGTCATCAGCAGTCGGCTGCGCGCTGACATGGCCTCGGGCGGCAGCGAAGCCAGGTCGGCAAAGGCAAGAAACTCATTGAGAACGGTCTTCTTGCCCAGCAGCTGGCCGGCAGTGCCGGCTTCATCCCAGGGAATGCCGACCAGCCAGGCCAGGGGCGCGAACAGGGTTCCCAGGATCCGCTGGGCAGACACTGGCGCCCCGGCCACTGATGGCAGGAGCGCGAGGCCCTGATCGACCAGCGCGACCAGCGCAACGAAAACGATCAGCATCGCCACGATGTTCAGCAGCAGTTGCAGACCTTCGAGCGTGCCGCGGGTCAGCGCAGCGATCGTGCTGGTGTCTTCGCGCTGCATGACGAGGCTTGAACGGTCGCCCGGCTGATCGGACGGCACCATCAGGGCAGCGACGGCAATTGCCACTGGAATCGCGACGACCGAGGCGATCAGCAGATGCCCGAGCGCCTGCGGCATGATCGGTTTGAGCAGGCTTGCATAGAGCACCAGTACCGTCCCGGCGATGGTGGCCATACCGCAGTTCATGACCATGAAGAGTTCGCCCCGACTCATGCTGGCGAGCCAGGGTCTGACCACCAGCGGTCCTTCGATCATGCCGACGAAGGCGTTGGCTGCGGCCGACACGCCGACTGCGCCGCCGACGCCGAGCGTTCGATTGAGCAGCCAGGCGAAGCCCTGGACCACCCGCGTCAGGATGCCCCAGTGAAACAGCACCGCCGACAGCGCCGAAATCAGCAGCACCAGCGGCAGCGCCTGGGTGGCCAGGATGAAGCCCGCGCCCGGGGTCAACGGCGTGAAGGGCAGGGCGCCGCCACCGATGTAACCGAAGACGAAGGAGGTGCCTGCGGTGCTCGCCGCCATCAGCGCATCGAGAACGCCATTGCTGCGCTCAAGCAGCCAGCTTAATCCCGGCAGCCAGGTGAATGCCGCGATCAGCCCGAGGGCCAGGGCGATGCCGCCGGCGACCGTTCGCCAGGCGATCAGATCGCGTCGCTCCGAGGCAAGCCAGGCGAGTCCGAGCATGGCCAGCACCCCGAATCCACTTTGCATCATCGCCATCGCTGCTTGCCCCTGCGGTCGTTCGCCTGTCGAGCCCGCATTGAATCACGGGTTTACCGGAGCATCGCGGTGCACCAGACGGGGCAAGGCGGCGCTATCATCGCGACTCTTTCGCCGATGGTGATGCCGCGGCGAGTCATTCACTACTGAGCGCTCGAGCGCTCGCGAGGAGGTCGCATGGATCGCTTTTGGCTCAGCTCCTATCCTGAAGGGGTCCCTGCCGATATTGACCCTTCGCTCTATCCGTCGCTCAATGCCCTGATCGACGAGAGCCTGAAGAAATACAGCGCCCGCACCGCCTACATTTGCATGGACAAACCCCTGACCTACGGCGAACTCGATCAGCGGTCGCAGGCCTTTGCCGCCTGGTTGCAGTCGAAGGGTCTGGGCAAGGGCAAGCGGGTAGCGATCATGCTGCCCAATATCCTGCAATTTCCGGTGGCCGCGGCCGGCGTGCTGCGGGCCGGTTGCACCGCGGTCTGCGTCAATCCGCTCTACACACCGCGCGAACTCGAGCATCAACTGAAAGATTCGGGTGCCGAGGCGATCATCATTCTCGAGAACTTCGCGCATACCCTGCAGCAGGTGATCGGCCATACCGCCATCAAGCATGTGGTGCTCACCTCGATCGGCGAGATGCTCGGTGCGGTTCGTGGCCGGATCATCGATTTCGCGATCCGCAACGTGCGCAAGATGGTGCCGCCTTTCGATCTGCCGGGTGCCAGCCAGTTTGCCGATGCGGTGTCTGCCGGTGGCTCGATGCGCTATCAGGCGCCATCCATGGGCGGTGAGGATCTGGCCTTTCTGCAATACACCGGTGGCACGACCGGGCTGTCGAAGGGCGCGATGCTCACGCACCGCAATGTCATCGCGGCGATTTTGCAGTGCGAAGCCTGGTTCCTGCCGATCGAGCGCCAGTTCAAGAAAACTTACGGCGAGGACGCGGCCTTCACCAGCCTGTGTGCCCTGCCGCTTTATCACATCTACATGCTTGCGCTCGGTTTCGGCTTCGGTATGAAGTCAGGCGGTTGCAACCTGCTCGTGCCCAATCCGCGCGACATCCCCGACCTGATCAAGGTGCTCGGCAAGCATCCGGTCAACAATTTCCCGGGGCTCAATACCCTCTTCAATGCGCTCGCCAACAATCCCGAGTTCGCGAAGCTCGATTTCTCGAGGCTGATGTTTGCCGCAGGCGGTGGTATGGCGACTCAGCAGGCTGTGGCCGACAAATGGCTGGCGGTGACTGGCGTGCCGCTGGGCGAGGGTTTCGGTTTGTCAGAGACCTGTGCAATCGGAACCATCAACCCGGTCGACAGCACCGCCTTCAACGGCACGGTCGGCCTGCCGGTCAGCTCGGTGGAAGTCGCGATCCGCGATGACGCCGGCAATGATGTGCCTGCCGGTGAGCGCGGTGAGATCTGCCTTCGCGGGCCGCAGGTCATGAAGGGCTACTGGCAGCAACCCGAGGAGACTGCGCGTGCAATGACCGCTGATGGTTTCTTCAAGACCGGCGATATCGGCGTGATGGATTTCAAAGGGTTTGTGAAAATCGTCGATCGCAAGAAGGACATGATCATCGTCTCGGGCTTCAACGTGTTTCCGAACGAGATCGAGGAAGTGATCGTCGCACTGCCCGGTGTGCTCGAGTGCGCAGCGGTGGGTGTTGCCGACGAGCATTCGGGTGAGGCGATCAAGGTCTTCGTGGTGCGCAAGGATCCGACGCTCACCGAGCAGGCAGTTCGGGATTGGTGCGCCGAGCGTTTGACCGGCTACAAAAAGCCCCGGCATATCGTGTTCTGTGCCGAATTGCCCAAGAGCAATGTCGGCAAGATCCTGCGCCGCGAGCTGCGCGATTCGCCGCCCGCAGCGCTTGCCTGAGGGTCAGCCGGTGATCGTGGCGCCGCCGTCCGACACGATCGACTGACCGGTGATGAAGGCGCCCGCGCGGCTGGCGAGCATCACCGCAATGCCACCGATATCGTCGGGTTCACCGAGCCGGCGCAGCGGAAAGCGCGCTTCGGCAGCGGCCTTGCGCTTCGGATCTTCGTAGAGCGCCTTGGCGAAGTCGGTCTTGATCAGGCCGGGTGCGATGCAGTTGACGCGGATGTTGTCCGGGCCCCACTCGCAGGCGAGGTTACGGGCAAGCTGCATGTCGGCGGCTTTCGAGATGCAGTAGGCACCGATCTCGGTCGAACCTTTCAGGCCGCCGATCGACGAGACGATGATGATCGCGCCATCCTTCTTGGCCACCATGTCGGGTCGGACCATGGTGCACAGCCAGTGGTTCGACAGCACGTTGTTGCGCATGATCTTTTCGAAGACTTCGTCGCCCATGCCGGCAGCCGGGCCGAAGTAGGGATTGGACGCAGCGTTGCACACCAGAATGTCGATCGGGCCGAAGGCCTTGCGGGTGCCGTCGACCAGGGCTTGCAGACCCTGCTTGTCGGAGATGTTCGCCGGAATCGAGATCGCTTCGCCGCCGGCATCACGGATTTCTTTCACGACGACTTCGCAGGCGTCGGCCTTGCGGCTCGAGACCACGACGCGCGCGCCGTGGGCGGCAAAATTGAGGGCAATCGAGCGGCCGATACCGCGGCTCGAACCGGTGACGATGGCGACCTTGCCGGTCAGATCGAAAAGACTCATGGTTGTCTCCTGCTGTGGGTTGATTGTGTGGGGGGCTTTTGTCAGCGGCCGATGACCAGGCCTTCGCGGCGCGGATCGGCTCCGCCAGCAAGCGTACACCGACCCGCCCGATCACACCGCCGCTCGATCGCCTGCAGGCCGCTGGTCATGTCGATTTCGCGGATTTCATGGCCTTTGGCGCGCAGCGAATCGGCAAGGCTGGCGCTCACCCTGCCGGCTTCGAGTTCGGTCGGGCCGTTGCGATTGCCAAGGTTGGGCATGCTGATCGCGGCCTGGACATCCAGTCCGTCGCCAATCGTGGCCAGCAGCGTACGGGCGACATAGCCGATGATCTGCGAGCCACCAGGCGAGCCGAGTGTCATCAGCAGCGGGCCGGGTGCGATGACCGAATCGGCCGGCGGCTTGGCAGCAATGGTCGATGAGCGGGTCGATGCGCGGGTCGCTGAACTGCCGGTTCGGGCGTGATGTCGCGCGGAGGCCGGTGGCGCTGTGATGGCGGGGAAGGCCGAGGCAGAGGCGCTCTGCGCGAAGACCAGCGTGGGCGCCATCGAACTGCGGGGCCGTTTGCCCGGTTCGACCCGATTGGCCACCGGCAGGCCATTGGCCTGGGCGGCGAAGGAAAAATCGGTCAGCTGATTGTTGAGCAGAAAGCCGCGCACCATCAGGCGGGCGCCGAACTGGTCTTCGATGGTGGTGGTCATCGCGATCGCGTTGCCCCAGGCGTCGATGATCGACAGGTGCGAGGTGCCGGGCCGCTCGAGCGTTGCTTCGCTCACGCGCAAGTGCGGTGCGCCCGGCGGGTCGCCCGGCAGCGCACGACCCATGTCGCGAGGGCCGATGAGACTTGCGCGGCGCTTGAGATAGTCGCGATCGAGCATGCCGGTTGGCTGCAGGACGAAGTCGGGGTCGGCGACGTACTGATTGCGATCGGCAAAGGCCAGGCGCCCTGCCTGCGTGAAGACATGGACCCCCTCGGCTTGAGGGCTTGCATCGGCCGATGCGAAACGCGGTGCCCCCATCGCGTCATACAGGCCGAGAATTTGCGCGACCGCGATGGCGCCGGAAGACGGCGCCGGCATGCCGCAGATCGTACGGCCGCGAAAGCTCGAACACAGCGGGGTGCGAGTCTTCGGCTGATAAAAGGCCAGGTCGCGCTCATCGAGCAGCCCCGGGTTGATCGGATGCGAGCGCACTGCCTCGACAATGTCGCGTGCAATCGGACCGGTGTGCAGCGCGAGGCTGCCGTGTCGAGCGATCTGCGCGAGGGTGTCGGCCAGTTGGGGATTTTTCAGGCGATGGCCGACCGGCCAGGGCGCACCATTCGCGTCATAGAAATAGCGGCCAGCAGCCGGATCACGTTTGAGGTGGGGGTCGATGCTCAGCAGCCGGTTCAATCGCGCACTGACCTCAAAGCCCTGGTCAGACAGCCTGATCGCCGGCTCGAAGAGCGTCGCCCAGGGCAGGCGGCCATGCTGCGCATGAGCCGCTTCCAGCATTCTCAGCACCCCCGGCGTGCCGACCGACCGGCCGCCGACCACCGCATCGAAAAAGGCCAGTGGTTTGCCGTCGGGGCCTTCGAAGAGCTTCTCGGTGGCTGCAGCAGGGGCGGTCTCGCGGCCGTCCCAGGCCTGCACCACACCGGTTCTCGCCGCGTAGTGCATCAGAAAGGCGCCGCCGCCGACGCCCGAGGACTGCGGCTCGGTGAGCGTCAGCACCATCTGCGCGGCAATCGCGGCATCGAGCGCCGAGCCGCCGCGCTCCAGCATCATGAAGGCGGCTCGCGTGGCATGCGGGTTGGCCGTGGCCGCCATCATGCGGCTGCCTCGTACCAGCGCTCGCGCAGTCTGTCCGCTCGCGGCCTCGGGTTGCGCGGGAAGTGTCTGGGCAAGCGCGGTGCCAAGGGTCAGGCTGATGATCGGGCCCGCAAGCGCGCAGACGTGCATGCATCGATGCGCCCACTGATGCACCCACTGATGCACCCACTGATGCGCGGATTGCACGCTGCGTGCAGGTGGCTGGCTGCGAATCGAAATCAGCCCGGTCATGGAATAGCCTCCAGAGGTTGATGGTCTCGGCGCGCCATGGGATTCCAAGGACTGCCGACGTTTGCCACCGGCTGCCATGGCATGACCGGTGGGCGCGGCTGCGAGCTGTTCGCACCTCAGGCAGGCCGTTACTATACGGCGATGAACCCACCGCCCTCCTCCCCCTCTACGGCCAGCGCGGCTGCGCCGGTCTCTCAAGTCATGGCAGGCGATCCTGCGACGACATCAACCGGTATCCGCGCTGCGGTCTTCGCGCAGGCGCAAGGCACGCTCAGCTGTCGGGATCTTCTGGAGCAGGCGCGTGCCGCTCACGAACGCCATCGCGATCTGAATGCGATCGCCTGGATTGATTTCGATGCGGCTGCGCGCGACGCCGATTCGCTCGATCAACGCCGGCGTGCCGGTGCACCCCTGCGCCCCCTGCACGGCGTGCCGGTCACCATCAAGGATCTCTTCAACGTGACCGGCATGCCGACCGCAGCCGGCACCCGGGCCCGACTGCCCGATTTCGGCGGTGAATCGCTTGCGGTGAGTCGCTTGCGTGCAGCCGGTGCACTGGTCTTCGCCAAGACCAACATGCACGAGATCGCGCTGGGCGCGACTGGCGAGAACATCTGGACCGGTGATGTCCTGAATCCGCATGATCCGGCGCGTCAGGCGGGTGGGTCGTCGAGCGGCGCGGGCGTTGCGGTCGCCGTCGGCATCGGCCTGGCCGGCGTCGGCAGCGACACCGGCGGGTCGGTCCGGATTCCGGCGGCGTTCTCCGGCGTGGTCGGTTTCAAGCCCACCTTCGGCGCGATTCCGCTTGCCGGCGCCTTGCACCTGTCCTGGACCTGCGATCACGCCGGTCCGCTCACACGATCGGTCGATGATGCCGCCGCGATGTTCGAGGCGATGTCAGGCCGACGCACCGCGCATGCACGGGTGGCCCGCAGGCCACGGCTGGCGGTACCCGTGCGCTGGCTGGCGGGTCGTCTGCATCCGGCGATGAGGGCCTGGTTCGAGTCCAGGCTGGCCGACTGGCGCAGGCAGGCCGATATCACCGAGGTGATGACGCCGGTCATGATGGATGCGAGCGCCCAGTACACCGTGGTTGCCCGCGCCGAGGCAGCCCATGTTCATCGCAAGGTCCTGGCATCGGGCGGCGAGGGTTTTTCGCCTGGGGTGCTTGCACCGATGCGGCTTGGTGAACAGATCGCGTTGCGTACCTACCTCGAAGCCCTGCAGTATCGCGAGGCGCTGCGAGCCGAGCTCGATGCCCTGTTGCGCGATCATGACGCGCTGGTGCTGCCATCATCGGCTGTGCCGCCGCCCTTGCGGGGTCAGACCGAGGTCGAGGTCGAGTCGGGGATCGTGACCGTTCGCGAGGCGGTTCTGGGGCAGACGCTGCCTTTCAGTTTTGCCGGTTTTCCTGCGATCAGTCTGCCGGGTGGCAGCGTTGAGTCGCTGCCGGCCAGCATCCAGCTGGTAGGCGCCCGCGAGCGGGATGCGGCCCTGCTGGGTCTGGCTCGCTGGATCGAGGGGCAGTCGGGTGCCGAAGCAGGTTTCTAAATCAGGGCACTGAGGCAGGGCGCCGAGGCAGGGCGCCGAGGCAGGGCGCCGAGGCAGGGCACCGAGGCAGGCTACTGAGGGCTCATCGCTTTTGAATCAGTGCAGTGCCACCGTGATGGCACTGCACTGATCAGCCGCTATTGATGTTTTACTGGGCCGAGATCTCGACCCGGCGGGCTTCGCGCCCAGCACCCGCATCGGTCAGGGCCGGCTTCTGAAGCACCAGTCGGTCTTCAGGGACGCCTGCCGATTTCAGCACGTCGGCCACCGCCACAGCGCGGTTCTTGGCCAACTCGGCGTTTTGCGCAGCATCGCCGGTTGAATCATGAAAGCCCGAGATCGAGACCTTGCGATCCGGGGAGCCCATGACCCAGGCCACCAATCTGGCGGCTTGCGCAGAGGTATCACCCGGCAGAGCGCTTTCGGCCGTCTCGAAAAAGAGGACGACTTTCTCGGGTTGTGCGTTTGCGTTTGCGGTGGCCGCTGCGGTGGTCGCTGTGGCTGCGGCCGTGGTGGCAGCAGGCACCGGCGCCGAGGTGGCTGCACCGGGTGCGGCGACGACGGTTGGTGCCGGGCCATGGCTGACCTTGACGTCACCAGGCACCGAGTTGCCGATCACCGGCACCAGCAGCAGCGCCACGATGTTGATGATCTTGATCAGCGGATTGATCGCAGGGCCAGCGGTGTCCTTGTAGGGGTCGCCGACGGTGTCACCGGTGACCGCTGCCTTGTGGGCTTCGCTGCCCTTGCCGCCGTGATGGCCTTCCTCGATGTACTTCTTGGCGTTGTCCCAGGCGCCGCCGCCGGTACACATCGAGATCGCCACGAAGAGACCGGTCACGATGGTGCCCATCAGCAGGCCGCCAAGGGCTGCCGGGCCAAGGAACAGGCCGACCAGAACTGGCACCACCACCGGCAGCAGCGACGGGACGATCATTTCCTTGATGGCGGCGGTGGTCAGCATGTCGACCGCGCGGCCGTATTCCGGCTGGGCCGTGCCTTCCATGATGCCTTTGATCTCGCGGAACTGGCGGCGCACTTCGACCACCACCGAACCGGCAGCACGGCCAACCGCTTCCATTGCCATCGCGCCGAACAGGTAGGGCACCAGGCCGCCGATGAACAGGCCGACGATGACCATGTGGTTCGACAGATCGAAGCTGACCGCCTTGCCGGCCGATTCGAGCGCGTGGGTGTAGTCGGCAAAGAGCACGAGCGCCGCCAGGCCGGCCGAACCGATCGCATAGCCCTTGGTCACCGCCTTGGTGGTATTGCCGACCGCATCGAGCGGGTCGGTGATTGCACGCACCGACTCGGGCATACCGGCCATCTCGGCGATGCCGCCGGCGTTGTCGGTGATCGGGCCGTAGGCGTCGAGTGCGACGATGATGCCGGCCATCGAGAGCATTGAGGTTGCTGCGATCGCGATGCCGTACAGCCCTGCGAACGAATAGGAGGCGATGATCGCGCCGCAGACCATCAGCACCGGCCAGGCAGTCGATTTCATCGACACTGCCAGACCGGCAATGATGTTGGTGCCGTGACCGGTTTCAGAGGCTGCCGCCACATAGCGAACCGGCGCGTATTCGGTGCCGGTGTAGTACTCGGTGATGACCACCAGCAGCGCGGTCAGGACCAGACCGACCACTGCCGACAGATAGACCTTCATCGCAGCGCCGGTACCGCCAAGCGCGTTGTCGGGGATCATCCAGGTGGTGATCGGATAAAACGCGATCAGGGCGAGTACGCCCGCGACGATCAGACCGCGATAGAGCGCGCTCATGATCTTTTTGCCCGGCTCGGCTTTCACGAAGGCGCAGCCGATGATCGACGCGATGATCGCGAATCCGCCCAGCACCAGCGGATAGGTTGCTGCGGCCATCGGTGCGTTGGTGAGCAGCAGTGCGCCCAGCAGCATGGTGGCGATCAGGGTGACCGCGTAGGTCTCGAAGAGGTCGGCCGCCATGCCGGCGCAGTCGCCGACGTTGTCACCGACGTTGTCGGCGATCACCGCCGGGTTGCGCGGGTCGTCCTCGGGAATCCCGGCTTCGACCTTGCCCACCAGGTCGGCGCCGACGTCGGCGCCCTTGGTGAAGATGCCGCCACCGAGTCGGGCGAAGATCGAGATCAGCGACGAGCCGAAGGCCAGACCGATCAGCGGCTTGATGATGTCGTGGAGCTTTTCGGGTGCAGCATCAGCGCCGCCGAGGAACAGGAAAAAGCCTGCGACGCCGAGCAACCCGAGACCGACGACCAGCATGCCGGTGATCGCGCCGCCGCGAAAGGCGACCGTCAGGGCGTCGTTCAGTCCGCGAGTGGCGGCCTGGGCGGTTCGCACATTGGCTTTGACCGAGACGTTCATGCCGATGTAGCCGGCAAGGCCCGACAGAATCGCGCCGATGGCGAATCCAAAGGCGGTGGTGCCGCCCAGGCCCGGTACGAAGAGGATCAGCAGAAACAGGACGACGCCGACGATACCAATGGCGGTGTACTGGCGATTGAGGTAAGCCTTTGCACCTTGCTGGATGGCGGTCGCGATCGACTGCATTTTCGCGTTGCCTGCGTCCAGACCGAGAATCCAGCGGCTGGATACGATGCCGTATATCACCGCGAGTGCCCCGCAGATCAGCGCAAACCAGATCGCGTCGTGAGAAGTAACCGTCATCGTCAGAGTCTCCTTGTCGTTTTGTGAAACATGATCGGATCGAATGACCGCACGACACGGGGTCGGGACGGCGTCATCGAAGACTGCCTGCTGCCAGTGCACGCCATTTCGCGGCACTGAAACTTCAAATACATGACGCCTTCGGGGGGCGCCTTTATGGTGGATTGCTCAGACGAGCGCCGCGAAGACCTGTGCCCGGATCTCGTCGACCGTACCCAGCCCCGAGATCTTCCGGTATCGGGGCGCCCCGGCCGCGCCACTGTTGGCCCATTTCGAGTAGTAATCGACAAGTGGCTGGGTCTGCGCGTGATAGACCTCGAGCCGGGTGCGCACGGTGGCTTCCCGATCGTCATCACGCTGGATGAGGTCTTCGCCGGTTTCGTCGTCCTTGCCGGCCACGCGCGGCGGGTTGTAGAGCACGTGGTAGACGCGTCCGCTGTTGGCATGCACCCGGCGACCACTCATGCGCTCGATGATGTCGCTGTCGGGTACGTCGATTTCGAGCACGTGATCGATACCCACCTTCGCGTCCTTGAGTGCATCGGCTTGCGGGATCGTGCGCGGAAACCCATCGAGCAGATAGCCGTTGGCGCAGTC
>CAMCXH010000044.1 GCA_945883285.1 Bordetella parapertussis
CTTGCGGGCGACCTCGGTCTCGAGCTGGGCGGGCGCGGCACCCGGCAAGACCGCATCGACGGTGACGATCGGCAGTTCGATGTCGGGAAAGTCCTGTACGGCCATCGACTTGAAGCCGATCAGCCCGGCGAGCGTGAGCAAAATGAACAGCAGTACCGCCGGAACCGGATTGCGGATCGAGAGCGCAGAAAAATTCATTTTCCGGTGCCTGAAACAGGGGCAGCAGGGGCGGTCGGTGCAGCCGGGGCAGGGGCGGCCGGTGCGGCCGGTGCAGGCGTGACCCCGGCAGCGCTTGCCGGCACCACCTGGACCAGATCGCCGTCGTTCAGAAAGCCCGCGCCGGCGGCCACCAGCACCGCGTCGGCGGCCAGGCCCTCGCGCACCTCGATGCGATCGCCGATTCGCCGCCCGAGCACGACCTTCTGCTGCGACACCCGGTCACCGGCTACCCGGTAGACATAGGCAAACCCGTCGCGCACGACCACCGCCTGCTGCGGCACGGTGAGCGCGCTGCTCGAGCCGAGCTGAAAGTCACCGCGGGCAAACATGCCGGCACGTGCGGCGCTGCCCGCCGGCAGATCGACATAGACCAGCGCATTGCGGGTCTGGGCATCGACCACCGGACCGACCATGCGCACCGTGCCATTGATGCTGCCACCGGCCGCCGGAAACACCTTCACCGGCTGATTCGTGCGTACTTTGGCGAGCTCGGTCGCGGTGACCTCGGCGCGCCATTCGAGCCGGCCTTTGCGGACCAGGCGAAAGAGCTCCTGGCCGGCGGGCACCACCGCGCCGACCGTGGCCAGACGCGCCGAAATGATGCCGTCGTCGGGGGCCAGCACCTGAGTCATCTTCAGTCGCAGCTGTTGCGACTGGACCTGTGCCTGTGCCGATTGCACACGGGCCTGCGCCGATTGCACACGGGCACGCGCGGTCTGGGCGGCGGTGAGGTACTGGGCGATCTGCTGGGCGCTCAGCGCCCCGCTGGGCTCGACCGCTTTGGCACGATCGGCATTGGCCTGCGCCTCGGCCGCCGCCGCCTGGCTTTCAGCAAGCCCGGCGCGGGCCTCGGCCAGCGCCGCCTCGACATTGGCCAGGTCGGCCCGCACGGTCTCGGTGGCAAAGACGGCGAGCACCTGTCCCCGCTTGACCGCGGCGCCGACATCGACCCGCACTTCGGCGATCCTCAGACCATTGACCTCGGCCCCGATCGAGGCCTCCTGCCAGGCGTTGATGCTGCCGTTGGCCGACAGCGTGTCGGCGATTTCGCCCTTTTGCGGCCGCACGGTGTTGACCACCAGCGCCGGGCGGTTGGCCGCCGTCGCGGCCGGCGGCGCGGCCTGGGCCGCTGTCGGGACGATGAACGCGAGGCCGAGCACCGCGCTGAGCACGCCGATGAGCAGCGCCTCGCTGACCACCGTGACTGCGGCCGTCGGTGCGCAGGCGGTGGCCGCCAACGGCAGGCGCCATGCTGTGCGAATCGGGGGGAGAGTCATCGTGCGTCCATTCCTTGTGAGGTCGTCCATCCGCCGCCGAGCGCGCGATAGAGCGCCACCCAGGCGGCCACGCGGTCGCGTTGCACGCTGGCCAGCGAGGAGTCGGCGACCAGCGAAAATCGGCGCGCTTCCTCGAGTTCGAGCAAGCTGCCCAGACCGTTGCGCCAGCGCACCTGAGCCGCATCCAGCGCATCGCGATAGCCCTGCGAGGCGGTGCGGGCGTCGCGTTCGCGGGCAGCCGAACTCTGCAGCCTGACCAGCGCCTCTTCAACCTCGCGAACCGCCCGGCGAACCTTCGCCCGATAGTCGGATTCGGCCGCCACATAGGCTGCCCGGGTTGCCTCGACATTGGCGGCACGCCGTCCGGCATCGAAGATCGGCAGCGAGACCGCCGGGCCGAGCGACCAGTTGGTGAAATTCGCCGAGATGCTGCCGGTATCAAGGCGCACCGGACCGATCGAACCGGCCAGGGTCAGGCGCGGATATTGATCGCCCACCGCCACGCCGATATCGGCGCTCGCGGCAGCCAGTTCGCGTTCGGCGGCGGCAAGGTCGGGGCGCTGCATGAGCAGGCCCGCCGGCAGCGCACTGACCGCAAACTCGCGCGGCACCGGCAGCCCGCCGGGCGGGCGCGCAAGCAGGGCACGCACGGCCGGCTCATCCAGACCGGTGAGGGCCACCATTGCCTTGATGTTCACATCGCACTCGGCCTGCTGGCCGGTGAGGCGACTGGCGGCTTCGGCCGCGCTTGCGCGGGCCAGCGCCGCTGCAGCCGGCGCCTGAAAGCCTGCTGCCGCCGCACGCTGGCTGATTGCCGAGGTTTCGGTTCGCGAGGCGAGGTCGGCCTGCGAGATCGCCACCAGCGACTGGCAGAAGCGGTATTGCAGATATTCGGAGGCGGCCTCAGCGGCCACCGAGACGCGGGCCTCGTGCCAGTCGTCGGTGCGCGCTGAAAGACGCGCGCCGGCGGCTTGCTGTTCGCGCCTGACCCGCCCGAACAGATCGATCTCCCAGTTGGCCAGAAGACCGGCGCGTTGCTGCGAGGCAGTCAGGACCGAGGTGCCAAACGCCAGCGTGCCGCGATTGGCCAGCGCCGTGGCATCGACCGCCGGCAGGCCGTCGGCCTGCGCGGCCACCGTGATCGCCCGGGCGCGCTCGATGTTGGCCGCCGCACGCGCAATCGTGCTGCTCTCGCGCTGGGCGGCAGCGATCAAGGCATCGAGAGCCGGGTCGTTGAACTGCTGCCACCAGCGGGCCAGATCGTCGTTGGAGCCGGCATGCGGCAGGGGCGCCTGCCAGCGGTCGGCCTCGGCCTTGACCGGCGCCGGCGCCTGGGCCAGTGCGAGCGAACGCTCGGGCGGCGGGCCGCGATAGTCGGGTCCGACCGAGGGCAAGCCGCTGCAAGCGGCAAGCAAGGCCAGCAGCAGGACAGGCAGGGTTGGCCGCACGCGACGGCGCAAACTTTCAGGAGTCTTCATGCAGCCTCAAGCACCGTCATGTACCCATCGCGGCAGCGCGACGCTGGCGCTCGCCCTCGATCATCGACATCGCATAGCCTGCGAGCCGATCGGCCATTGCGTCGATCGCCTTCGGTCCGCTCAGCAGCAGCGGGCAAAGCGCCTTGACGCCATCCTGAAACGCAAAAACATGCACTGCCATGCCGGCGATCGTGATGGCGAGCCGCTGGGCATCGAGGTCGGGGCGACGCAGACCGAGCGCCCTCGTCAGCAGGCGAAGCAGCGCCTTGTGCTGCGGCCTGACATCGCGCTCGAGCGCAGCCTGCCAGGCGCCGGTGGGTTGTGCCATCTCGCGAAAATGCAGTTTCATCACCATGCGGATGTCATCGCCGGCCTTCAGGGGTTCGAGAAAATCGCCATAAAACCGGTCGAGGGCCTCACCGAGCCCGAGCGCCGGATCGTCAAAGGCGGTCTCGCGATGCGGGCTCACCGACTCGGTGAACAGCGCCCGATAAAACCCCGCCTTGTCGCCGAAGTAGTAGCTGACCGCCGCCACATTGACCTGCGCGGCCTGAGCCAGTGCCCGCACCGAGGTCTTTTCGAAGCCGCGCTCGGAAAACAGTTTCAACCCGGCTGCCATCAGGCGATTGCGGGCTTCAAAACCATCGATTCTGACGGGGTGGTGGGCAGTCGGATGTGACACGGGCATTCAGGCGGATCTCGAACAATCGTTTTAATTTGAACGATCGTTTGCCTACTGTCAACCTGTGCCCGGTTCATGCCGGTCTTCTCGTGCGTTATTGTTCCGGCTGATGTCATTCCTGCAGGAGCCCTGGCATGTCGGCACTGGTTTTTCACATGATCGGCGGCGCACCCGATCCGGTCGCCCCCTTCAGCCATGCGGTCGAGTCTGACGGCTGGGTGATGCTCACCGGTCAGATGCCGTTCACCGGCACCTCGAACACCTCGGCTTATCCCGAGTCGATCGAAGACCAGACCCGCCAGGTCATGCACAACCTGCAGGCGGTGCTCACCGGCTGCGGACTCACCCTGGCCGACGTGGCCAGCGTGCGAATCTACCTGCTGCACTTCGATGAGGACTATGCCCGCATGAACGCGGTCTATGCCACCTACTTCGCCGAAGGGCGACGGCCGGCGCGCACCTGCATCGGCGTCAATGGCCTGGCGCGTGGTGCCCGCATCGAAATCGACATGGTGGCGCGCCGGCCGGCCTCGGCCTGATCGCCCGATCGGAAACCGCCGATCGGCACTCGGTCTAGAATCGGCGGTTGACCTTTCGATCAGAAGACTCCGCTCATGGCCTTCGCGTTTCCGTTCTCCGCCATCGTCGAGCAGCACGAGATGAAGCTCGCGATCCTGATCGCAGCGGTCGACCCGTCGGTAGGCGGCGTGTTGGTGCTCGGTGATCGCGGCACCGGCAAGTCAACCGCGGTGCGGGCGCTGGCCGCGCTGCTGCCAGAAATGAAGGCGGTGGTGGGCTGCCGCTATGCCTGCGACCCGAATGCGCCACCCGGCAACTGCGAGGAATGCGCCGCCCTGCTGGCCAAGGGCAAGCTCAGGACGCATATGGTGCGGGTACCGGTCGTCGATCTGCCCCTGGGCGCCACCGAAGACAGGGTGGTCGGCGCGCTCGATCTCGAACGGGCCCTGTCGCAGGGCATCAAGGCCTTCGAGCCGGGCCTGCTGGCTCGTGCGCATCGTGGCTTTCTGTATGTCGACGAGGTCAATCTGCTCGAAGACCATCTGGTCGACCTGCTGATCGACGTCGCCGCCTCCGGCGAAAACCTGGTCGAGCGCGAAGGCTTGAGCGTGCGGCATCCGGCGCGCTTCGTGCTGGTGGGCAGTGGCAACCCCGAGGAGGGCGAGCTGCGCCCGCAGCTGCTCGACCGCTTCGGCCTGTCGGTCGAGGTCTCGACACCCACCGACCTGCCGGCCCGCATCGAGGTGGTCAAGCGCCGCGATGCCTTCGAGCGCGATCCCAAGGCCTTCACTGCGCTGTGGAGCAAGGAAGACGAGAAGATCCGCCAGGCGCTGCTCAAGGCCCGCAAGCGCCTGCCCAAGGTCACGATCCCTGATTCGGCACTCGAGCGCGCAGCCCGCCTGTGCATTGCGCTGGGTACCGACGGACTGCGCGGCGAGCTCACACTCATGCGCGCGGCGCGCGCCCTGGCCGCGCTCGACGGTGTCATGGCGGTGGGCGATGCGCAGCTGCGCCGTATTGCGGTGCCGGCGCTGCGCCATCGGCTGCGGCGCAATCCGCTTGACGATACCGGCTCGGGCGTGCGGGTCGAGCGCGCGGTCGCCGAACTCTTCGACGCCTGATCCCGCCCACCGATGCTGCCGGCCGAACTGTTCGAGGACTCGCCCGACAGCGGCGATGAAACCGGTGTGCTGCGCTGGGCCGATGCCCTGCGCGCTGCGGCCCTGATCGCGGTCGACCCGGTCGGACTCGGCGGCGTGGCACTCATCGCCCAGCATGGTCCGGTGCGCGAGCGGTGGATCGCGCTGCTTCGCTCGCTGCTGCCGCCCGATACGCCGGTGCGCCGCGTACCGCTGCATGTGCGCGACGACCGTCTGATCGGCGGACTCGATCTGTCGGCCACCCTGCAAAGCGGCCGCCCGGTTGCCCAGACCGGGCTGATGGTCGAGGCCGACGGCGGGCTGCTGATGCTGGCAATGGCCGAACGGTTGAGCGAGTCCACCGCCGCCCGCCTGTGCGCCGCGCTCGACACCGGCGAGGTGGCCCTGGCCCGCGACGGGCTGGACGAGGTTCGCCCGGCGCGCTTTGGCATCATCGCGCTCGATGAGCGGATCGACGACGATCGCGCCGGCAACGATGAGCGTCTGCCGTCTCGCCTGCTCGAGCGCCTGGCTTTCCACCTGTCACTGGGCAATGTCTCGCTTGGCGACATCGGCCTGCTCGATGGCGATGCCAACGGCCGGGGGAGTCTGTCGGATGCGCCCGGCTCGCCGGCGCAAGCGCCCGACATCGCTGCTGCCCGGGCGCGTCTGATGCAGGTGAGCACGCCCGAGGACGTGATGCAGGCGATCTGCAGCGCGGCGCTGGCCCTGGGCGTCGATTCGCTGCGCGGCTCGCTGCTGGCGCTGCGGGCTGCCCGGGCGAGCGCAGCACTCGACGCACGCGACACCGTCTCGCCGGACGATGCCTCGCTTGCGGCCCGGCTGGTGCTCTCGCCCCGCGCGACCCGCCTGCCTGCCGCGCCGCCCGAGGAAAGCGACGCTGACGAGGCGCCCGACAGCACGCCTGAGGATCCGTCAAACGATCAGCCCGAGCCCGAGCCCGACGCCGATCAGCCCGAGCAGACGCCACCACCTGAGGACGCACCTGACAATCCCGCGGCCGACGACGACTCACCGCCCGAAGATGACGCCGATCAGGCCGACCCCGACATGTCGCTCGACGAGCTCGTCCTCGAAGCGGCCAAAGCCTCGATCCCGGCCGGTCTGCTGGCCAGACTGGCGATGAACGAGGCGATGGCCTCGCGCGGCGCGGCGGGCGGGCGCGTCGGTGCGAGGCGCGAAGGTTCGCTGCGGGGCCGTCCGATCGGCACGCGGCCGGGGCTGCCGCGCGAGGGTGCGCGCCTCGCCCTGATCGACACCCTGCGCACGGCCGCGCCCTGGCAGACGCTGCGCCGGCGCGAAATCGAAGCATCAGCCGCCTCGAGCGGCATCCCGCGCCGCGCCGCGCAGATCGAAGTGCGGGCCAGCGATTTCCGGGTCGCCCGTGTCCAGGAGCGGGCCGAAACCATCACCATCTTTGCAGTCGATGCCTCGGGCTCATCAGCCCTCAACCGGCTGGCCGAAGCCAAGGGCGCGGTCGAGCTGCTGCTGGCCGACTGTTACGTGCGGCGCGACAAGGTGGCGGTCATCAGCTTTCGGGGCCGGACAGCCGAAGTGCTGCTCGCGCCCACCCGCTCGCTGGTGCGCGCCAGGCGTGGCCTGTCGGGGCTGCCGGGCGGCGGCGGCACGCCGCTTGCGGCCGGCATCAGTGCTGCGGCCGAACTGGCTGATGCCACGCGACGACGCGGTGGCACGCCGGTCATCGTGCTGCTGACCGACGGGCGCGGCAACGTCGCCCTCGATGGCACCGGCGGACGCGCCCGCGCCGATGCCGATGCCCGGCAATCAGCCCGCCGAATGCGCGCCGCCGGCCACACCGCTTTGCTGATCGACACCTCGCCCCAGCCCCAGGCCAGCGCGCGCGAACTGGCCGCCGAAATGGGGGCTGCCTATCTGCCTTTGCCGCGTGCCGACGCGACCTCGATGTCCCGCTCGGTGCAGGCCGCGACCGCCGCCTCGGCGCGTGCCACCAACCGTGGCCGCTGAACCGCTCGGCTCGCGTCTGGACTGGTCGCGCGACGGCCTCGACTGGCCCAATCGCGCCGCCAGCCGCTTCATCGACGCCGGCGGTCTGCGCTGGCATGTGCAGCAGTTCGGCGCACCTGAGGCACCTGAGGCACCTGAGGCACCTGAGGCCCCGGCGATTCTGCTGCTGCACGGCACCGGCGCAGCCACCCACTCCTGGCGCGATCTGGCGCCGCGCCTGGCCGGCGCCTTCTCGATCCTGGCCCCCGATCTGCCGGGCCACGGCTTTACCGCCATGCCGGCGCGTCGCGCGATGTCGATGCACGGCATGGCGCGTGCGATCGCCGCGCTGCTGCAAGCCAGCGATTTTTCGCCTTCGATCATCGTCGGCCATTCAGCGGGCGCGGCCATCGCTGCGCGGATGCAGCTCGATGGTCTGGTCTCGCCCAAGGCCCTGATCTCGCTCAACGGCGCCTTCCTGCCGCTGGGTGGGCTGGCGGGCAAGCTGTTCTCGCCCGCCGCCCAACTGCTCGCCAGCCTCGGTTTTGCACCGCAACTGCTGGCACGCCTGGTGGGCGATCAGGCCGCGATCGATCGTCTGCTGGCCAGCACCGGCTCGACCATCGACCAGACCGGCCGCCAGGCTTATGCCCGGCTGGTCAGAAGCCCTGGCCATGTTGCCGGCGCGCTGGCGATGATGGCCAACTGGAATCTGGACGCCCTCGAGCGCGACCTGCCGCGGCTCCAGACCCGCCTGCTGCTGCTGGCCGGCGCCAACGACCTGACCGTGCCGCCCGAGCAGGCAGTCCGGGTAAGCCGCCTGGTGCGCGGCGCCGAGTTCGATCTGCTGCACGGTCTGGGCCACCTTGCGCACGAAGAACAGCCCGGGCCGGTCGCCGACCGGATCACCGCCTTTGCCCGAGATCTGGGCCTGAATCCCGCTTCTGCTGCCTTCTGAAAACCGCTGATTGGCGATCTGGTGATTGACGCCAGTCGCCGATGTGTCTATCTTGATTGACACTGTTGACTGACCCGTGAGATTTACACCGGGCCGAGCGACGATTACATCGGGCTAAGGAGGCAATCATGGACACATTGGCTCGCATCGAGCGCGCGCTCGACAAGGCAATCAGCACGCATGAGATTCCGGGTGCGCCGCCGCGCCTGTCTGCCGCCATTCGCCACAGCGTGTTTCCTGGCGGTGCCCGCATCCGTCCGCAGCTTTGCATTGCGGTCGCCCGAGCCTGTGGCGACGACGACCCGGCCCTGTCGGATGCCGCCGCGGTCGCGCTCGAGCTGATGCACTGCGCCTCGCTGGTCCACGACGACCTGCCCTGCTTCGACGATGCCGCCACCCGCCGCGGGCACCCCTCGGTACAGGCTGCCTTCGGCGAGCCGCTGGCCGTGCTGGCCGGCGATGCACTGATCGTCATGGCGTTTCAGGCGCTGGCTGCTGCTGCCGGCCAGTCGCCGCTGCGTCTGGCACCCCTGCTGACCACCATTGCCCAAGGCACCGGCATGCCGTTTGGCATCGTTGCCGGGCAGGCCTGGGAGTGCGAGCCCCGGGTCGCTCTGGCCGACTACCAGCGTGCCAAAACCGGCGCGCTCTTTGCCGCCGCCACCGCCGCCGGTGCTCAGGCGGCAGGCGCTGACCCGAACGCCTGGCGCATGCTCGGCGACCGCCTGGGCGAGGCCTATCAGGTGGCCGACGATATCCGTGACGTGCTGAGCGACCCGGACGTGCTCGGCAAGCCGGTCGGCCAGGACGCCCTGCTCGGGCGCCCGAGCGCCGCCCATCAGCTTGGCCTGGATGGCGCGATCCGTCATTTCGAAGGCCTGGTGGCCGGCGCCATCGAGTCGATTCCGGCCTGCGCCGGCGCCCCCAAGCTTCGTGCGCTGGTCCTGATGGAGTCCGAGCGTCTGGTGCCCAAGGCCTGGTGCGAAGACATCGCGCGGCGCGTGGCCGCCCAACGCGTTGCGGCCTGACGCCGGACCGCCTGCCAGCATGGCTGCTTCCGGTCCGATGCCGCCTGTCCCGCCTGTCCCTTTTGCCGGCCAGATGAACGACTCCCCTGCGAGTCAGCATGCCCCCGGCGGCCTGCGCGGTCGCTGGCAGGCTTTTCGCGACCGTCTGCTGACCAATCCGCGTTTTCATCGCTGGGCTGCGGCCTTTCCGCTGACCCGCCCGATCGCCCGCCGCGAATCGAAAGCGCTTTTCGACATCGTCGCCGGCTTCACCTACTCGCAGGTGTTGTTTGCCTGCGTGCGTCTGAATCTCTTCAATATTCTTGCCGAAGGTCCGCAGACCACCGCCGCGCTTGCCCGGCGTCTGTTGCTGCCCGAGGACGCCGCCGCACGCCTGCTGGCGGCCGCCGCCTCGCTGCGCCTGCTCGAAGCCCGCGCCAACGGTCTCTGGGGACTCGGCCCGCTGGGTGCGCCGATCGTCGCCCAGCCGGCGATTGCCGCCATGGTCGAGCACCATGAATCGCTCTATCACGATCTCGCCGATCCGGTCGCCCTGATGCGCGGCGAGCGCCCGAGCACCGCACTGTCAGGCTACTGGCCTTATGCCGACACCACGCCGGGCGCAACCCCGCAAGCGCTGTCGGCAGAACGGGTCGAGGCCTACTCGGCGCTGATGTCAGCCTCCCAGCCGCTGGTCTCAGAACAGGTGCTTGAAGCCTATTCCTTGCAGCGCCACCGCTGTCTGCTCGATGTCGGCGGCGGTCAGGGCACTTTCCTCAGCGCAGTCGCCGAACGCGCCCCGCATCTGCAGCTCAAGCTCTTCGACTTGCCTGCGGTTGCCGAACTGGCCACCCGTCGCTTTGCCGAACAGGGGCTGACCGATCGGGCGCAGGCCTATGGCGGCAGCTTCTTTTCCGATGCGCTGCCCACCGGCGCCGACGTCATTACCCTGGTCCGCGTGCTCTTTGATCATCCCGACGAACGCGTCCTGATGATCCTGCGCGCGGTGCGCGCGGCCCTGCCTGCCGACGGCGTGCTGCTGATCTCCGAACCGATGTCCGGCACCCCCGGCGCCGAAGCGATCGGCGACGCCTATTACGGCTTTTATCTCATGGCGATGGGCCGCGGCCGATCGCGCACACCCGAGCGTCTCCAGGCCCTGCTGCATGAGGCCGGTTTCGGCCAGGTCCGCACGCTCGCCACCCGCCTGCCACTGCAAACCCGCGTCCTGCTGGCCCGTCCGGCGCACTGAATCATGGCAACCGCGGGCGATTTCGCAGGAAGTAGCACGTTGTATCTGTCCATTTTGCTTGACACATCAAATAGTCTGCTTAAGATGACAGCTCTGACAGGTGCCGGCGGACTGCTGGCGCTTCTTCATACGAACAGGCGAACCACGAAGCGCCTGCCAACAAGCCCGGCCCGAGGAGTGACGCAGTGAAGACGATGGCTGTCGTGCTCGAAAAACCCGAACACATCGGGTTCAATCGACTCGAACTGACTCCGCCCGGCATTGCCGACGTGGTGGTCGACATCCATTACAGCGGCATCAGCACCGGCACCGAGAAGCTTCTTTGGACCGGCAGCATGCCGATGTTCCCGGGCATGGGTTATCCGCTGGTCCCGGGCTACGAATCGGTCGGTCGTGTGGTGCAGTCCGGATTGCGTTCCGGACTGAATGTCGGCGATACCGTCTTCGTACCTGGCGCAAGCTGCTACGGCGAAGTCAAGGGTCTCTTCGGCGGTTCGGCCTCGCAGGTCATCGTGCCCGCCGAGCGCGTGGTCCAGATCAGCGACACCCTTGGCGATCAGGCGGTTCTCCTGGCGCTGGCCGCCACCGCCTATCACGCGGTCTCGATGGGCGGCCTGCGCAACCCGATCGTGCCGCCCGACCTGATTGTCGGCCACGGTGTCCTGGGTCGGCTGCTCGCTCGCCTGACGGTGCTGGGGGGCCATCCGGCCCCGACCGTCTGGGAGACCAATCCGGTCCGCGCGCAAGGCGCCAAAGGCTATCCGGTCGTGCGCCCCGAAGACGACGATCGCCGCAGCTATCGTGCGATCTATGACGTGAGCGGCGACGCAAGCCTGCTCGACAGCCTGATCGGGCGCCTGGCCCCCGGCGGCGAAATCGTGCTCGCAGGCTTTTACACCCAACCCCTGTCATTCGCGTTTGCGCCGGCCTTCATGCGCGAGACCACGATCCGCGTTGCTGCCGAGTGGAAGCGCCCCGACCTGCTGGCCGTCAAGTGGCTGATCGAAACCGGTCACCTCAAGCTTGACGACCTGATCACTCACCGGGAGGACGCACAGCGCGCCTCGTCGGCCTACCCGGTCGCATTTGGCGATGCCGCCTGCCTGAAGATGGTTCTGGATTGGAGACACGTTTCATGACGACCCCCGGCATTCCTGCTGCAGCACCCCTGCAGTTCGTTCAGATGGACCGGCTGCGCGCCGAAGCCGCGATCGAACCCGATCCGGTCAGCACCTCGCCGGCCACCAAAGAAACCCAGATCATTGCGATCTACGGCAAGGGCGGCATCGGCAAGAGTTTTACCCTCGCCAACCTCTCCTACATGATGGCGCAGCAGGGCAAGAAGGTTCTGCTGATCGGCTGCGACCCCAAGAGCGACACCACCTCGTTGCTGTTCGGTGGCCGCGCCTGCCCGACGATCATCGAAACCTCCTCGCGCAAGAAACTTGCCGGCGAAGCGGTCTCGATCGGTGATGTCTGCTTCAAGCGTGACGGCGTGTTCGCGATGGAACTCGGCGGCCCTGAGGTCGGTCGCGGCTGCGGTGGACGCGGCATCATCCACGGCTTCGAAACCCTCGAAAAACTCGGCTTTCACGACTGGGGCTTCGACTACGTTCTGCTCGACTTCCTGGGCGACGTGGTCTGCGGCGGCTTTGGCCTGCCGATTGCCCGCGACATGTGCCAGAAGGTCATCGTCGTCGCCAGCAACGACCTGCAGTCGCTCTATGTGGCCAACAACGTCTGCTCGGCGGTCGAATACTTCCGCAAGCTCGGCGGCAATGTCGGTGTGGCCGGCATGGTGATCAACAAGGACGACGGCACCGGTGAGGCTGCGGCCTTTGCCGAAATTGCCGGCATCCCGGTGCTGGCCGCCATCCCGGCGCACGAAGACATCCGCCGCAAGAGCGCGAGCTACGAAATCATCGGCCGTCCCGGCACAGCCTGGGCACCGCTCTTCGAGACCCTGGCCACCAATGTCGGCGAAGCCCCGCCGATGCGCCCCAAGCCCCTGTCGCAGGACTCGCTGCTCGGCCTGTTCTCGGCGTCGGCGGTCGGTCGCGATGTGGTACTCGAGCCGGCAACGCTGGTTGACATGGTGGGCAAGGTCGAATCGACCAAAGCCTCGCTTGAAGTCGTCTACGACGACGCGGCCTGACGGAACCCTGACGATGGATCAGCAGCAAGCGCCCTCTGTGCCTAACCCCGAAGCCCTGAAGGAAGACGGGCTGGGTTGCCATTCGGGCGCCGAAACCATGCTCGCGGCAGCCGCTGCCGCCGGCAAGAGCGAGACCCTGCAGCAGTACGCCGCCGACTATCCGCGCGGCCCGCACGACCAGCCCCAGAGCATGTGCCCGGCCTTCGGTTCGCTGCGCGTCGGTCTGCGCATGCGCCGCACCCAGACCATCCTGTCGGGGTCGGCCTGCTGCGTCTATGGCCTGACCTTCACCTCACATTTTTATGGCGCACGCCGCAGCGTCGGCTACGTCCCGTTCAATTCCGAGAGTCTGGTCACCGGCAAGCTTTTTGAAGACATCCGCGAATCGGTGCATGCCCAGGCCGATCCCGAGAAATTCGACGCAATCGTCATCATCAACCTGTGTGTGCCGACTGCCAGCGGCGTGCCGCTGCAACTGCTGCCCAAAGAGATCAACGGTGTGCGAATCATCGGCATCGACGTGCCGGGGTTCGGTGTGCCGACCCATGCCGAAGCCAAGGATGTGCTGGCCGGCGCGATGCTGAAATTTGCCCGCGCCGAAATCACCGCCGGCCCGGTTCAGGCACCGCGCACCGGGCGCGCTCAAAAGCCCACCATCACGCTGCTCGGCGAAATCTTCCCGGCCGATCCGGTGATCATCGGCATGATGCTCGAGCCGATGGGTCTGGCCGCAGGCCCGGTGGTGCCGACCCGCGAATGGCGTGAGCTCTATGCCGCCCTCGACTGCGCTGCGGTCGCCGCGATCCATCCCTTCTATACCGCCAGCATCCGCGAGTTCGAAGCGGCCGGTCGCAAGATCGTCGGCTCCGCACCGGTCGGCTATGACGGCACCGAAGCCTGGCTGCAATCGATCGGCACCGCCGCAGGCGTGGCACAGGACAAGATCGACGGCGCAAAGAACCGCATCCTGCCGGCCATCAAGGGCGCGCTCGCAAAGCTGCCGATCAAGGGCCGCATCACCATGAGCGGCTACGAAGGCTCCGAGCTGCTGGTCGCTCGCCTGCTGGTCGAAAGCGGCGCCGACCTGCGCTATGTCGGCAGTGCCTGCCCGCGCACCGCCTGGAGCGATCCCGACCGCGAATGGCTCGAGGCCCGCGGCGTCCATGTGCAGTTCCGGGCCTCGCTCGAGCAAGACCTCGCCGCCATGGCCGAATTCAAGCCGGATCTGGCCATCGGCACCACGCCGGTCGTGCAGGCCGCCAAGCAGGCCAGCATTCCGTCGCTCTACTTCACCAACCTGATCTCGGCGCGTCCCCTGATGGGTCCGGCTGGTGCCGGGTCGCTGGCGATGGTCATCAACAACGCGATTGCCAACAAGTCGCGCTTCGATGAAATGAAGAACTTCTTCGGCGATGTCGGCGAAGGCTTTGCCGCCGGTGTCTGGGAAGAAGTCCCGAAAGACCGTCCAGAGTTTCGCGAGCACACCCGGCGCCAGGTGATCAAGCTTCAAAAGAAGCGCAAGGCCGAGGAGATGATCTGATGTTGGTCCTCGATCATGATCGCGCCGGCGGCTATTGGGGCGCGGTCTATGTGTTCACCGCCATCAAAGGGCTGCAGGTCGTCATCGACGGCCCGGTGGGCTGCGAGAACCTGCCTGTCACCTCTGTGCTCCATTACAGCGACGCGCTGCCGCCGCACGAGCTGCCGATCGTGGTCACCGGCCTGGCCGAAGAGCAGCTCGGGCGCGAAGGCACCGAAGGTGCAATGAAGCGCGCCCATCAGACCCTCGACCCTGACCTGCCCTCGGTGGTGGTCACCGGATCGATCGCCGAAATGATCGGTGGCGGCGTGACGCCTGAAGGCACCAACCTGCAGCGCTTCCTGCCGCGCACGATCGACGAAGACCAGTGGCAATGCGCCAACCGCGCAATGTACTGGCTGTGGTCCGAATATGGCCTGCGCAAGGTGCCCGAGCGCAAGCCCCGCGCCGCAGGCGTCAAGCCGCGCGTCAACATCATCGGCCCTTGCTACGGCACCTTCAATTCGCCAAGCGATCTGGCCGAAATCCGCCGTCTGGTTCAGGGCATCGGCGCCGACATCAACATGGTCTTCCCGCTGGGCTCGCACCTGGCCGATGTCTCGCGTCTGGTCGAAGCCGACGTCAACATCTGCATGTATCGCGAATTCGGCCGCATGCTGTGCGAAGGGCTCGATCGACCCTATCTGCAAGCGCCCATCGGTCTGCACAGCACCACCAAGTTTTTGCGCACGCTCGGCGAGCTCCTCGACCTCGATCCCGAACCCTTCATCGAGCGCGAAAAGCACACCACGATCAAGCCGCTGTGGGATCTCTGGCGCTCGGTCACTCAGGATTTTTTTGGCACCGCCACTTTCGGCGTCGTGGCCAACGAAACCTATGCACGAGGTCTGCGCCACTTCCTCGAAGACGAGATGGGGCTGCCCTGCAACTTCTCGGTGTCGCGCAAGCCCGGCGAGAAGACCGACAACGATGCGGTCAGAAAACTGGTGCAGGAAAAAACACCGCTGGTGCTCTTTGGCAGCTTCAACGAGCGCATGTATCTGGCCGAGACCGGCGGGCGCGCCACCTATATTCCGGCGTCCTTTCCGGGCGCGATCATCCGACGCCATACCGGCACGCCCTTCATGGGCTACTCGGGTGCGACCTATGTCGTGCAGGAAGTGTGCAACGCGCTCTTCGATGCGCTCTTTCACATCCTGCCGCTGGGCACCGAGATGGACCGCATCGATGCCACCCCCAGCCGTGCATCGGGTGTCGGCTCGATGCCCTGGGAGCCGGAAGCGCACCAGATGTTCGAAGAAATGATCGAGGCCGAACCGGTGCTGGTTCGGATCTCGGCCGCCAAGCGGATACGCGATCGGGCCGAACAGGACGCGCGTGCTGCAGGACAGGAAACCGTCGAAGCCGAAGGCTTCGCAAGGTTGTTCGGTCGATCGAGACTGGGGCAGGCCGCGTAATGCGCGCCGGTTCCACCTCGACCGACCTGACAAGGCGCTGGGTTCGCCCGGCATTTGGGAGTCGCATCGGCAACGATGCGGCAGTGTTGAGTAGGCCTATCGGCGATGAATTCGCCACAAGGCACATTCTTTGGAGGTCTTAACAATGGCAGAGAAGGTGAATCCGTCCGGTTTGACGGACGCAGAGTGCCAGGAATTCCACCAGTACTACGTCCAGGGTTACATCCTCTGGGCCGTAGGCGCATTCGTTGCGCACAGCCTGGTGTGGATCTGGCGTCCCTGGTTCTAACAGCGAAACCCGAAGGTGGCAATCATGACTATGGAACACGCTGAACACTCATCGCAAGGGATGGTCAGACCTCTCGATGGTTTGTACCTGACCTTTCTTGTGATGTTCGTCATTTTCCTGGTGCTTGCTGTCTTGGGGCAGATGTTGTTCTGGAACTGGCGTACCTGGCTGCCTGGGGCAGAAGGCGCGCAATCGATGTGGGACGGCTCGAAGTCTGCTGTCTACACAATCATTTCCCATCTAAGTTGAAGAAAGGACACAAACATGTGGCGTTATTGGCGAATCGTCGACCCACGCAAAGCAATCATCCTCACCGGACTCCTGATTGCTTTCGTGTCGACCAGCATTCATCTGATCCAGATCAGTGGCGACCGTTACAACATCAACACCTGGCATCCGGATACCGTCAAAGCAACGGCGGCAAGGGTTGGGGCTGGGGCAGCAATGCAGAACACACCGAATCCTTCGAAGTAAGAAGGACCGGCTTTCTGCTTGACCGACGGCGCGCCGGTCTTTTTGACCGGTGTCGCCCGTCTACGAATAACGACCGAGTGCGGCCGCGCAAGGGCTGAGCCGCGTAGAAGTCAGGGGATCCAACCATGGCAATGCTGAGTTTCGAGAGAAAATACCGGGTTCGCGGAGGCACCCTTGTCGGGGGCGATCTCTTCGATTTCTGGGTTGGCCCGTTCTATGTGGGCTTTTTTGGCGTCACGACCGCGTTCTTCGCGCTGCTTGGCACCACGATGATCCTCTGGGCTGCCGCCATGGGTCCGACCTGGAACCTCTGGCAGATCAGCATTGCTCCGCCCGACCTGTCTTACGGACTCAGATTCGCGCCGCTGATGGAGGGTGGGCTGTGGCAGATCATCACGGTCTGCGCGCTCGGTGCCTTCGGATCGTGGGCGCTTCGTCAGGTCGAGATCTGCCGCAAGCTCGGCATGGGCTATCACGTGCCGGTTGCCTTCAGCTTCGCGATCTTTGCCTACTTCACGCTGCAGGTGATTCGCCCGGTCCTGATGGGCGCCTGGGGCAATGCCTTTCCTTACGGCATCTACTCGCACCTCGACTGGGTGAGCAACGTCGCCTACCAGTACCTGCACTTTCACTACAACCCGGCGCACATGATCGCGGCAAGTCTGTTCTTCGCGACCACGCTGGCGCTGTCGATGCACGGTGGCCTGGTGCTGTCGGCGGTCAACCCCAAGGCGGGTGAGACGGTCAAGACACCCGAGCATGAGGACACCTTCTTTCGCGATCTGATCGGCTACTCGGTCGGCACGCTGGGCATCCACCGCCTGGGCCTGTTCCTCGCGCTGTCGGCGGTCTGGTTTGCAGCGCTTTGCATCGTGATCAGCGGTCCGTTCTGGACCCGCGGCTGGCCCGAGTGGTGGGGCTGGTGGTTGAACCTGCCGATCTGGCAGCACTAGTCCGGACCGAGTCGAGGAGATCAAACATGGCTGAATATCAAAATCTGTTCACAACGGTCCAGCCGACCGGCCCGACCCAGTCGGGCGTCCCGCTGCCCCGTGACGACTGGCAACGCGTCGGCGAGCCCTTTCACGTTCACCTTCTGGGTCGACTGGGCAATGCCCAGATCGGGCCGGTCTATCTCGGTGGATTGGGCGTGGCGTCGCTGGTCTTCGGAACGCTGGCATTCAACATCATCGGCTTCAACATGCTGGCCTCGGTCGACTGGAATCCCATCCAGCTCGTCCGTCAGCTCTTCTGGCTCGCGCTCGAACCGCCGCCGCCGAGTTACGGTCTGAGCATCCCGCCGCTGGCCCATGGCGGCTGGTGGCTGATCGCCGGCTTCATGCTGACCACCTCCATCCTTCTGTGGTGGGCCCGAACCTATCGGCGGGCACGGCAGCTGGGGCTCGGCACGCATGTGGCCTGGGCATTTGCCGCAGCCATCTGGCTCTATCTGGTCTGCGGCTTTTTCCGCCCGGTCATGATGGGCAGCTGGTCGGAGGCAGTCCCCTTCGGCATCTTCCCGCACCTCGACTGGGTATCCGCCCTGTCGCTGCGTCACGGCAACCTGTTCTACAACCCCTTCCACGCCCTGTCGATCGTCTTCCTCTACGGCTCGGTGCTGCTGTTTGCCATGCACGGCGCAACCATCCTGGCGGTCAGCCGGTATGGTGGCGAACGCGAGATTGAGCAGATCGTCGATCGTGGCACCGCCTCCGAGCGTGCCGGCCTGTTCTGGCGCTGGACGATGGGCTTTAACGCGACGATGGAATCGATTCACCGCTGGGCCTGGTGGTTTGCGGTGCTGTGCCCGCTGGTGGGCGGTATCGGGATCCTGCTGTCCGGCCCTGTTGTCGACAACTGGTATCTGTGGTCGGCCAAACACGGTGTCGTGCCTTCCTACCCCACCAGCTACAAGGTGGTGGTCGATCCGGCACTGCAGCGTCCTGTGGCACCGGTCGCCAAGGCCGCGACAGTCGCCCCGTTGCTCGATGGCACCGCCGCTCGCACCGCCACTGGCGCAGTGGTTTATTTCCCGGTGGCATCGCCCGCGATCGTTGATGCGCAGACCGCCGTCATCAAAGAGCTGGCCGCCGAACTGGCCGCCAAGCCCGACCTCAAGGTCAGCATCTCCGGCTACCACTCGGCCACCGGCGACAAGGCCATGAACGAGGAACTGTCCAAGAAGCGGGCGTTCGCGGTTCGCGACGCGCTGGTCGGTGCTGGCATCGCCGAAGACCGTCTGGTCCTCGAAAAGCCGATTCAGACCGAAGCGAATCTCGCTGGTGAAGACGCCTCTGCACGTCGCGTCGAAATCAATACGATGGGAGCAAAATAATGATCCGAGCATTTCGCTTCCGGTCGCTCATCCTGCCGCTTGCAGCGATCGCTGTGCTGGCAGGTTGCGAGCGACCGCCAATCGAATCCGTCCAGACAGGCTATCGCGGCACCGGCATGCAGCAGCTCTACAACCAGCGGCTGCTTGTCACCCAGGCTTCGCTCAACACTGCGCCAGAGCCACTCGCCGCAGCGGGTGCCGACGGCCCGAAGGCCAAGGACGTCTATCAGAACGTGAAGGTACTCGGTGAGCTGAGCGTAGGCGAATTCGCCCGCAACATGGTGGCGATCACCCAATGGGTTGCCCCCAAGGAAGGCTGCACCTACTGCCACAACGCCGCGAATTTCGCCGATGACGCGAAATACACCAAGGTTGTGGCCCGGCGGATGCTGCAGATGACGCAACATGTCAATGCCGACTGGAAGTCTCACGTCGGCGCAACCGGTGTGACCTGCTACACCTGTCACCGCGGCAATCCGGTACCCAATCAGGTCTGGTTCGCGCCGGCCGACAAGCGCTCGACTGGCGCCTTGCTGGGTGATCTGGAAGGCCAGAACCAGGCGGCTGCCAGCGTCGCCTATTCGTCGCTGCCCTACGATCCGCTCAGCCATTATCTGCAGGACGCCAAGCCGATCCGGGTCAACGGCAACGAAGCACTGGCCATGACCGGCGCTGCGGCAAACCGTAACTCGACCAAGCAGGCCGAGTTCACCTACGGTCTGATGATGCACATGTCGCAGTCGCTCGGCGTCAATTGCACCTATTGCCACAACACCCAGTCGTTTCAGTCGTGGGACGTCTCACCGCCAACCCGGGCAACTGCCTGGTATGGCATCCGGATGGCACGCGACCTCAACAACGACTACATGACGCCGCTGACCGCTACCTTCCCGGCCAATCGCCTCGGACCCAAGGGTGATGTTGCGAAAGTGGCCTGTGGCACCTGCCATCAGGGCGCCTTCAAGCCGCTCTACGGTGCCGAGATGGCCAAGCACCACCGCGAGTTGCTCGGACCGCTGCCGGTCACGGTGGCTGCCGCCGCACCGTCGGCCACTGCATCGGCCACCGCTGCAGGAATGCCGGCATCAGATGCGAGTGCCACGACAGGTGCTGCCGCTTCAGCGACCGCAGCGCCAGCTGCAGCCACCCCGGCTGCAGGTGCAGGTGCGGTAACCGACAACAAGGCCGTCGGCGCAGGCAACTGAATGCGGGCATCGTACGGTCGGCCGGGAGACATCCTGGCCGACTCGCCCTGACATCACATGACTCAGGGTGCGTTCTTGAATGGCCGAGGCGGGCGCAATGCCCAGGGAATCCCCAGTTTCGATCAGGCAGTGCCAACAGGCGGCTACCTCTGGTGGTACCTCGACGCTCTCAGTGACGACGGACGCCATGGTCTGAGCATCATCGCCTTTGTCGGCAGCGTCTTTTCGCCCTACTACGCCTTCTCGCGGGCCTTCGGTCAAGGCGACCCGGAGGACTTCTGCGCGATCAATGTCGCCCTCTACGGCGACGGCGGCAAACGCTGGGCGATGACCGAGCGGGGCCGGCGAAGCACGCACCGCAGCGAACCGGAGTTTGTGGTTGGCCCGAGCCGAATGGCCTGGGACGGCGAAGCCCTGGTCGTCGAGTTTAATGAACGCTCGGCACCGCTGCCGCGGCGGGTTAAGGGTCGGATCAGGCTCAAGCCGAGCGCGCTGTGCCACTTCGTGACCAGCCTGGATGGCAACGGGCGCCACCGCTGGGGGCCGATCGCACCGTGCGCCCGGATCGAGGTTGAGCTGGAGCAGCCGGGAGTGAGCTGGAGCGGCCCAGCCTACATGGATTCGAATGAAGGCGACGAAGCGATAGAGAAGGCCTTCGTCGATTGGGACTGGTCACGCGCGCGACTGCGCGACGGCAGTACCGCGGTCATTTATGACGTCAGACCATCGATCGGCCCCGGCCGCGTAATTGCGCAGCGATTCGCACCCGATGGCACCACCAGACCTTTCGAGCCGCCTGCTCGCCAGCGGCTGCCTGCCTCGAAGTGGCGCGTCGCGCGCAGCGTTCACACCGATCCGCAAACGCCTGCGCGAGTGCTCGAAACGCTCGAGGACACCCCCTTTTATGTGCGCTCGACGCTGGCCTCGCGACTGCTGGGCGAACAGGTGATCTCGATACACGAGTCGCTCAGCATACCGAGACTGGTCTCGCTGCCGGTCAGGCTGATGCTGCCCTGGCGAATGCCGCGGCTGGCCTGACCCTCGGCCTCGACACTCACCTCGAATCTGGTCTGACCCAGCAGTCGATGGTCCTGTCGAGAGGAACCGATTCGGCGGCCTGCACGCCGGTTGTCGCGCAGGGCCGCCATCGTCAGTCAGACTTATCAGTCGAGCTTGACGCCCACCGCTTGCGCTTCGGCAATCCAGATCGGCGCGATGTCGCGCCACATGCGCAGCGCGTCTTCACGGCCCTTGGTCGCGTCCGGAATCGCAAAGTTCTCGCGCAACTGCTTTGCGCGCGGCGTGTCGTTGCCATCGACCGCGACCTTCGACAGCTTCTCGAGAATGTCTACCGGCACGCCAGACGGTGCGGTGATCGCGAGCCCACCGTCGAGGCGGCAGATTTCGCCCTTGATGCCCTGCTCAACCAGCGTGGGCAGATTGGGGAACTTCGGGCAGCGGACCAGACCGGTTGCAGCAATCGCCCTCACACCCTTGCCCTGGACGACGGCATAGGCCTGATAGCTGCCGACAGCCATATCATGCTGCCCGCTGCCCATATCGACCCACATCGGTGCCTCGCCCTTGTATTGGACCGTCTCGATCTTGGTGCCGTAGAGCTTGTTGAAGTTCTCGGCCAGCATGTGCGGATAAGACGCCGGTGCATACGAGCCCATGATGCTCGGGTTCTTGCGCGCGTACTCGATCAGCTCCATGGTGTTCCTGGCCGGCACCCGCTCGGGCACTGCGAGCAGCAGCGGCCCGGACGGAAAGACCGTGACCGGCGTGATGTCCTTGGCCAGATCGAAAGGCAACTTGTTGTAGAGCACCCGGTTCTGCCAGACCGCGCCGGTCGTGGTTGCCAGCAGTGTGTAGCCGTCGGCGGGTGATTTGACGACCGCATCGATCGCGATATTGCCGCCAGCACCCAGCCTGTTTTCGACGATCACCGGCTGGTTATAGCGGGCGGTGATCTGCTCGGCAAACATCCGGGCATAGGCGTCGGTGAGGCCGCCGGGCGCAAAGCCCACGATGATACGAATCGGTTTGGACGGCCAGGGCGCGGTCTGCGCACGGGCACTGCGAATCGGAAGCGAAAGGCCGGTGGCAGCGCCTGCGGCAGCAAGCATCAGGTTGCGGCGGGTGTTCTGGGTCATGGTTGTCTCGTCTCCTTGAGCCGTCTTGCGGCGGGGTGAGGCGAATCCTACCGAAGTCTGTCGCGTTACGGGTGAGAAACCACGATGCGATTATTTTTTGCTGCCGCGTTGCAGACGCTCGAGTGCGCGCTGATGCTCGCGCGGCCCGAACGACGAAGCAAGGCGTCCTTCGGCGGCCAGGCCTTCGAGATAGAAGCGTTCGATATCGGGTGCCGCCTTGAGCAGATCGCGCTCGAAGGGCGGCGTGTGCAGCCAGGGCCGCAGCCAGTGCAGGATTCGGACCCAGCCAGGTACCCAGATCCGGCGGTCGCGCCGGGCAATGCCGTCGACCATGCGACAGGCGGCCTCGTCCGGATCGATATCGACGTTCATCGGACCCGGGACCGTCTGACGCAATCGCACGAAACCGGGGTGCAGCGCGCCTTCGGTGACCAGCGCGGTCTTGACCCAGGATGCATGGATGACGCCGATCCCGACACCTTGCGCGTCGAGCTCGATGCGCCATGAATTGCACATCGCCTCGACGGCTGCTTTGGACGCCGCATAAGCCGACATCGCCGGCGGGTGTGCGAACGACGACACCGACGCCGACACCGCGATGAAGCC
>CAMCXH010000045.1 GCA_945883285.1 Bordetella parapertussis
GTGCTCCTGAAGGTTGTGACCCTCACCGCCAATGTAGCTGAT
This sequence comes from Bordetella parapertussis, assembly GCA_945883285.1. Taxonomy (GTDB): domain Bacteria; phylum Pseudomonadota; class Gammaproteobacteria; order Burkholderiales; family Burkholderiaceae_E; genus UBA4615. The sequence goes on from CAMCXH010000045.1 coordinate 43, forward strand.
CACCTCGAAGCCGTTCGTCAGGCGCACCTTGGCGACCTTGCGAAGCGCCGAGTTCGGCTTTTTGGGAGTGGTGGTGTAGACACGGGTGCAAACGCCGCGACGCTGGGGTGAATCTTGCAGCGCAGGGCTCTTGCTCTTTGCGTGAGCCAGTTCGCGCGGCTTGCGCACCAGCTGATTAATGGTCGGCATAAGTTGGGTTTCCGAAAATCACAGGTAATGCGGCGCTGAAGCTGACCGACACACCACCATTCGATCCAAATAGAGGCAGGCCATCAAAAGAACGCCGGGGATGCATCCCGAAGAACTTTCGAATATAACTCGGCCCATCATTGAAAGTCAACTTCTCACAGCCGGCCAGGACTCAGGCGCGGTAACGGTGCTCGTCTGAAAAGACCTGGCTCGACAGGCAATAGGCCACTGCCTGCGCGCGGTTGCTGACCTGCAGCTTTCGCAGGATGCGCTGGACATGATTCTTGACCGTCAGCGGACTGATATTGAGATCAGCGCCGATCTCCATATTGGTCTTGCCGTCGCGAACACCCCGCATGATCTGCACTTCGCGCATCGACAGATCAACGCTCGGCGGACGCGCCGTACTGTCGTGAAGCACATAGCGGTAGGCCGCAAAGTGCATATAGGGCATCAGGATGTCGAGCACTTCAAGGGTGCGCCGACGGGGCGGGCGGGGCATGCGGCCGAAGATGAAGAAGCTGGCATTCATGCCGCGCAGATCCTTCGTGCCATGGGCGAGCGTATTGCCCAGCCCCATCTCCCAGACCGCTTCGAGCATCGGGTCGTCCAGCGATTCGATGCGGTTGTCCGCTGAATAGACCAGAGGCGAGCGCCCGCCGGTATTCCAGCGATTGACCGCCGCGTGGGTCGTGTCGCGCGCCTGTTTCGCGAGCTCGGGTTCCCGATCCTCGGCCGTGGAGTCGCTCGAGAAGACATCGACCTCGAACTGACCGGCATCGAGATTCCCGGTGGCGACGATCAGGGTCTGATGCGCCAGGAAAGACTGCAGAACCCCTTGCGCCCACAGGAAGAACTGAAAGCGCTTGTTGATCTGGTGGGAGGTCTCGACCGCGAACAGCAAGCGCTCGAGCTCCTGGGGCGTCGGGGCGAAAGCACCGTCTTCCGCATCACGGACAGACGACACGCCGCTGTCGGCGCTGCCAGACAGGTCTGGCTTACCCGCAATTTGCTTTCCGCTTGGCTTTTTTGGCGGATTCATCGTTCGAGTCTGGTACATGGCGAAGACCGGTTCATGAACGCGGTTCCTTTGGGGGAGTAGGTGCTGCGGGTGACAGCACAAAGCGCCAGTCCGACAGACGGGCGGCCTTGTCGAAATCGGCGAAATCGGCGGGAAATCCGCGGCGTGTGAGCGGCGCCCTGGCCGCCTGAGAATGGATGCCGACGATCCGGTCGCCCTGACGGACCAGTCCCCAGTCTTCCTTGCCGGTAAAGGGGTCGAGCGGGATGCGTCGCAGGTGGCGCATCACGCCGACCGCACGCTTGTCTTCGACCAGGTCTGAAAGCTGGCGCGGCAATTCAGGCTGCGTGACGCCGACTGCGTCGCGATAGCTGCGCAGGGCTGCGACGAATTCGCGCCCGATCTGCAGCAGTTGCTGCTCGCGCTCGCGCTCGCGCTCGATGCGCAACGAGATCTGAGCGGCAGTCGCCGACAGGCCGATCAGCATTGCTGACAGCAGAGCGGTCAACAGCGCCCAGCCGCCCGCCCCCGAGCGGCCGATTGCATACCGGCGCGACCGCTCGGATGGGCGTCCCTGAGCAGACAGGCCAGTGATGTGCCGGCTATAGCTCGCCATAGCTCACCCCTTTGCGCGACATTCCTTCAGCACCACTGCGGATATCGCCGATTCCCTCAACACCCGGCTCGATCGTCGACGCTGCGATTTCGAGCCATGTGTCGTTTCGCTGGGTCACCGGATCGACCGGCAGGTCGCGCAGATAGCGCCGCTCGACCAGCTCGGCGAGACTGCCGGGGTAACGGCCGGTGTCGGCTGAAAACCGGTCGATCGCAATGCGGGTCACCTTCAGATTTTCAGCGAGCACCGCCTCACGAGCCTCCTCCAGCCGCTCGACATAGCGCGGCACGGCAAGCGCGGCGAGCAGCGAGATGATCGACAGCACGACCAGTACCTCGAGCAGCGTGAAGCCACTCATCGGCCGGCGACGCATCGGGGCGAAAGCATCACGGTTCATCGGGGCTCACCATTGCCGGTATCGGATGCCGTTCAGGCCGGTGCCTTCGGCAAGCGAATAGACATCAAAGACGTCAGCGCCGGCCTGCGGACTGTCGGGCGGGCTGGCATAACTGCGAAGCCCCCAGGTCCGGGCCGCTGGCGTTGTGGTGTCCGGATTCATCGGATCCCTGGGCACACGGCGCAGCAGATAGATCCGGCTGCTGCCAGGCTTGGACACTTCGCGGATGCCCTCCTCGAGCACCTGGAGTGACGGCGGATAGCCCGATGCGCCGGGGCCGCCCTTTTCGATCAGCCCGTCCTCGGTCATCCGCTTGTAGCGGTCGAGGGCTTCCCGGATCTGCGTGAGGGCGGAGCGCAGTTCACGCTCCTTGGCTCGCTGGCGCTCGAGCTTGAGCGGGGCCACCGACACGGCAGCGAGCACCGCGAAGATCGCCAGGGCAGCCACCATCTCGATCAGCGTGAAGCCGCCGGGCCGCAAGCGCCCCCGCCAGGCATGACGAGGACGCGCCTGGCCGATCATGGCGAGATCCCCACTGTGACCGGCTCGGGCAGACTGATGCCGCCGACGGCTGCGCCGTCCGGCCCTCTGGCCCGGATCTCGGCAACGCCGATCGTGCCGGATCGGGCGCCGCCGGGGCTGGCGCGCAGCCTGACCTGCCCCGACCGCGTCGGTCCACTGCCTGTCAGGGTCACGCTCGCCTGGCTGCTGCCGGGCATCGATGTGGCGGTCGCCGGACTGAATGCCGACGAGTCATAGCTCAGCTCGACCTCCACCGCGCCATTCAGCTCGATGCCCTCCAGGACCAGGCTGACCGTCACGTCCTGGCCCGCCTTGACCTGGTCGGGCACGCTCAACCTGAGCGCACCCGATGAGGTCGGCATGGCAGTCGGTGCCTGCCGCTCGGAGCCGGCCGGCGCAGGTGTCGGGCTTGCCGCGCTGACGGTGGCAGGGCCGGCTGCGCCGCCGCCGCGTGTGGGTGCCAGGCTGGCTCGCGCGCCGGATGGCAGCGTCAGCGGCGGGGCGCCGGTCACCGCCTCGGTGCCCGCCGGCATGCTGCCGGGGGACCCCGCCCAGCGATCGATGGTGCGAACAATCCGGGGCGTGATCATGAGCACGATCTCGCTGCGCTCTGCCTGCGTCGACTCGTTCGAGAACAGGCGCCCGACCATCGGCAGCTTGCTCAGACCGGGTACCCGTTGCGCATTGCGCCGGTCACTGTCGGAGATCAGGCCGGCGAGCACCTGGGTTTCGGAATCGCGCAGGCGCAAGACCGTCTGCGCCTGCCGGGTGCCGATCCGATAGGCGGTGGTCTGCGCCGGGCCCTGAACCTGCTCGAGAATGTTCGACACCTCGAGCGCGACCTTCATCGCCACCTCGTTCTCGTAATAGATCTGCGGTTCGACCTCGACCTTCAGCCCAACATCGATGTAGGTGGTCGAGGCACCGATCGCATTGCTTGCACCAATGGCACTGGCCGCGAACTGTGTGGTGAAGACCGGCACCTTCTCACCGACCTGAAACTTCGCCTTCTCCCGATTGCGCACCCTGATACGCGGATTCGACAGCAGATTGACCGTTCCGTCGGTGGCCCGCAGGTTGGCGATCAGCAGCGGATTGGCGACCTGCGCGGTCTGTGAGGCCCAGTTGTCGCGCGTGATCACGCTGTTGATGTTCGAGGCGGCACTGCCGATGGCGCCGGCAATGCTTCCAGCGGCATTGCCGGCATTGGGCAGTTGCACCAGGCCATAGGAAATCGAGTTCGGATACTTGATGCCGAGTTCCTGCAGCTTGGTGCTGGCAATCTCGAGCACCTCGATCTCGATGATCACCTCGGAGTCGGCGACATCAATCGACTGCAGCAGTTGCGACGCAAGCTGCACAGCCGCTGGCGTGTCCTTGACCACCATCATGTTGAGCCGGTCGTCGACGAAGATGTCCTTCGACTTGACGACGCTTCGTAGCATGGCCGCGGCCTGCTTCACATCGATATTCGACAGCCAGAACGCCCGTGCCTCGAGCGGAACATAGTCTCTGGCCTTCGCAGCCGAGCGCGGAAACACCAGAAAAGTCGATCCGTTGAGCAGGCGCATATCGAGGTTTTGCGACTGCATGATCGTGCGCACTGCCTCGTCCAGACTGACGTTTCGCAGGAACAGCGTGACCTTGGTCTCGCCGCGCACATCCTTGTCGAAGACGAAGTTGACCTGCGCCATACGGGTCAGCGTCTCAAAGACATTCCGCAGGGTGGCATCGCGGAATTCGACCGTCACCGGGCGGCGAAGGGCCTCCGGCAGCGGCAGCGCGGCGGCATCCTGATCGGTAATGCGAGCCGCAGGCAGGTCGACGATCATCCGGCGCGCAGTCGGGTTTGCCGGGTCTCGGGCCAGCACCTTTCTGAGCAGCGTACGGGCCTCGTCGTAACGACCCTGTGCAATCGCCGACGCTGCGCGATCGAAGTCGAGCGCATCGCGCTGCGCAGTCGCCAATTGCTCACGCATTGCCGGCAACCGGGAATTGTTCGGCTGCTCGAATACCAGCTGATTCAGCTCCTGGCGGGCCGCCTCGAGACGATTGTTGCGCAAGGCGTCGGCGAAGCTCTGCAATCGTCGGGACGCCTGCAGTTCCTGCTGGCGAAGCAGCTCCGCCTGGACCGAAGCCGAACGGTCGCCGTCGACCGCCGCCTGCAGGAGTGTGTCGATGGCCTGCGTGTGGTTGCCGCTGCGGCCACTCTCACGCGCGGCGCTGACCGGATCGCGGTTTGCGCAGCCGCCCCACAACAGGCTCATCGACACGGCCAGCAGGAGCAGTCGCCGGGGCGCCTTCACCATTGACATCGGACTGGCGTCAGCGATCATTGCTTGTGGTTCCTTCGGAATCGGTCTCTTGCTGCGAATCGGCTGCGCTCGGGCCCGCCTGCGCGGGTTTCGGTGCCGCCCGGGCGCCCAGCGCAAGCCGCGCCTCGGTGCCGGTGGCAAGGTGGGCCAGCTGCAGGCCGCTATCCTGGATCGACGTCACCCGCCAGCCGCCGTGCTGATCGCCCTGGCGCAAGGTATTGACGCGATCGCCGTCGCGGATGATGGCCATCGGCACGTTGGCATCGATCACCTTGCCGATGAAGGCGAACTCAGGCGCAGGAAGCACCTTCGGCGCGAGCGCCGCTTTGATGACTTCCGGGGCAGGCGACGGGAAGAGATCGGCGCCCGGTCGGGTGACGGTCCTGCCTGACGGTTGCGAACTCGATCCGGCCACCGTTGCAGCACTCGGTCTGAGGTTTGCCGGCGAGGCGAAGGTTGCGGCGGCAGTCGGAGCGCCGCTGGCCATCCCTCGGTCGCTGACGGTGATTCGCGCATCCGACGGCACAGGACCCGATTGGCCGGAGCCTGCGGTCTGAGCCTTTGGTGCGGATCGGGGTGCCACCAGCGCCTCGGCAGACTCATCGTCATGCTGCGGCAAAGCCAGCCCGATGATCAGCGTCCCGATCGCGGCAGCTATCAGAACGATCAGACGCCGATTCATGTGCGCCTGCCGAAATGAACCGCCATGACCAGGCGGATCTCGAGCTCGGGGTCAGCCGGGTCGGTCCTTTGCATCGACAGCTCGGACAGCTGCGCATTGGGCAATTGCGCGAGCGCATCGGTAAGCCACTGGCGGGCAGGCAGATAGCGGCCGCTCGCGGTGATGAGCACATCGACCCGCTGCACCGACTGCGATTGCGCATTCCAGCGGTACTCGACCGCGCCAAGCTTGATGCCCCGGCGCGCGGCCTGCTCGAAAAATGCCGACGGCAGCACCGCTGACGCCGCGTCGCCCGACAGGATCGGCAGCTCGATCGTTTCGGCTGCCGGCGCGGCGCTCGCCACCTGTCGGTTGCGCGCCTTGGACAGCGAATAGCGCAATGCCTGGCTGCGAGCCTCTTCGGCGCTCTGGCGGGCCGACTCGGCCTGGCGGTCAAGACTGTGCGCGTTGATCGTCAGTCCTGCTGCCAGCGCAATCAGCGCGATACCGACCCAGCCGCCAAAGCCGAGATCACGCAGGATGATCGACAGCCCGGCACGGACAGATGTCGCGCTGAAACCGGAGGTCATCGAGGTGACAAAGGACGGCAGGCGCATCATGGTTTCCACTGCACCGAGGCGACGAATGCAAGCCGCTGGCCGCGGGCGCGCTCGACCGGCTCATGGCGCTGAAGCTGGACCGATGCCACACCCGCCTCGAGCAGACGGGTGCTGAACAGGTTGAACTTTTCGAGCGACGCGACATCGCCTCGCAACTCGACGGTGGCGCGCGGGCCATCGACTCTGAGGCCGACCAGCGACACCAGGCCGTCTGCCGACTTTTCGAGTTGCACCAGACGACGATTCCAATCGACTGCCAGGAATCCGGCCAGTGCCTTGCGCTCGATCGAGCTGGCACTCTCGGCGGTCACAGGCCGGGCGGCGCCAGTCCCTCGCGGCCTGGGCACGGCCGGCTTGTCACGATCGGCGGCATTGACCATCTGCAGCGCCTCGAGATCGAGTTCGGCCTGCTCCTGCGCGGTCGCCGCACCGTGCCACCTGATGCCGGCCGCCAGCGCCATCAGCAGACCGACGACTGCCAGCAGCACCGACAGACGCGCAGGCAGCAGACGAGGCTGCAGCAGATTCGGGCCTTGCCGGCCAAACCAGGCCTTCATCCGCTCACCCCCTGCGCGACCGATGAGGTCGCGGCCGCGGGCGTCAACTCACGGCCATCAAGCGTCGACCCCGGCAGACGGGTCGTCACCGGCAGCGCATGCCCGGACAGCAGCAGCGCGGTCGCTCGCACCCGCGAGGCTTCGGTCAGCACGGTGGTCTGCTCACCATCAACCAGGCGGTGGCGCGCGGCAAAGACCGCCTGCGCGAGCAGATCGATTCGCTCGCAATCGGGCAGCAGAACCGCATCGACCAGTCTTGCCGATCGGGACAGCAGGGCCATCCGACGCGGCGCGATGCTCCCCACGAAGATCAGACTGCCGCGGGGCGGGCGCGGCACCGCGGCCTCGAACTCGGCCACCGACAGAGGTAACAGCCGCACCGACTTGCAGGCTCGTGCGGCGAGCGCCTGCTGCAGTTGCCCGACCAGATCACGCGCCATGGCCATGCACAGCGCGGCGCGGCCCGGCCAGGCCCCCGGCGTGACGATCTGCCAGTCGTCAGCGCTCGTCTGGAAGCGCTGCGCGAAACGGGCGGCCACAAAGCGCCTGTAGAGGCGCACATCCGAGATGGCCGCCGGCCAGGTCTCACCGAACAGGCGTGTCCAGTGATCATCGACCACCACCCGCACGCCTCGCGGCGCAAACCGGGGCGACGGCGGCAGACTGACCGAGGCAATCTCGCCCAGCGCCTGCTCGAAAGACGCATGATTGCTGTCGGTCAGCAGGCCGGGCGCCAGCGTGTTCGCCGACGAGACCGCGACCGCATGGCGAGCCACGATGAGGGTGCGAGGCTCAACCGGCATCGGCCACACGGTCGAGCTCCTCAAGTGTCGTTCGGTCGGCGGCAACCATTTGGGCTGCGCGGTCTTCAAGGGTTGCCATGCCGGCCGCCACCGCTCGGGCGCGCAGGACCCGCGGCGACTCGCGCAGCAGGATGCCCTCGCGAATCGAATCGTCGATCCGAAGCACCTCGGCGATGGCAATCCGGCCACGATAGCCGGTGCCGCGGCACTGACCGCAACCCCTGCCGCGCAGATAGTGGTCGCGCTCGGCGAGCACCGCATATCGCACCCGGTATCGCTCGCCGATCGGCACAGGTTCGGCGCACCGCGGGCAACTGAGGCGGATCAGACGCTGCGCAACCACACCATTGAGGGCGGCGGTCAGGTTGTAGGTGTCCACGCCCATGTGCGAGAAGCGGGCCAGCACATCGAAAACCGTGTTGGCATGAATCGACGACAGCACGACATGCCCGGTCAGTGCGGCCTGAACCGCGATCTGCGCGGTCTCCTGGTCGCGAATCTCGCCCACCAGAAGGGTATCCGGGTCATGGCGCAGGATCGCCCGCAGCCCCCGCGCAAAGGTCAGACCGGTACGCTCATTGACCGGCACCTGCAGGACGCCGGCAAGCTGATATTCGACCGGATCCTCGATCGTGATGATCTTCTGGCGCCCGGTGTTGACCTCCGACAGGGCGGCATACAGCGTGGTGGTCTTGCCGCTGCCGGTGGGCCCGGTTGCCAGCAGCATCCCGTGGGGCCGACTGACCAGTTCGCGCAGCACCGCCAGTTCATGCCCGACAAAGCCCAGTCGTTCGAGCGTCAGGCCGGCATGCTCATCGGCCAGTGCGCGACGGTCGAGAATCCGCAGCACGGCGTCCTCGCCATGGGCGCTGGGCATCACCGACACCCGGAAATCGACGTCGCGCCCTTCGAGGCGCAACCGAAAGCGCCCGTCCTGCGGGATACGCCGCTCGCCGACATCCAGTGAGGCCATGACCTTGATCCGTGAGATGGCCTGCTCGGTGATCTCACGCCCGTCGATCCGCCCACCCGGCACCAGCACGCCGTCGAGCCGGTACTGGATGCGCGCGCCGGCCGGATTCGACTCGACATGAATGTCGCTGGCACCCGAGCGAAAGGCATCGAACAGGGTCGATCCGATGACCCGAACCACCGGATTGCGTTCTGCGGCCAGCCCGGCCAGGCTCAGCTCTTCGACCGGCGGCTCGCTGGAGGTTGCGGTCGAGTCATGGACCTGCACGCTGTCCATGGCCTTCATCGACGAGCCATGACGTGCCAGGGCGGCCTCGAAATCCGCATCGGGCACGACACCGACACGGAACGCATCGGAAGCGCTCGACTGCATCCAGTCCCAGGCATCCGGGCTGGCCGCGGCGCTAACCACCAGACAGTCCTGCCCGCCAAGCCGCCCGGCGAGCAGCCGGCGGGAGGTGGCCTGGGCGATCCCGATCCGATCAAAGTCGAATTCGATGGCATGCAGCTCATCGATCGACCAGGGCTGCAGGCCCGGCCAGCCGACCGTCGCGGCCTCGGCATTGATCTGACTCATCGCACGCTCTCGAAGACCTGCAGCATCGGCCAGTAGAGCGCCACGACGACGCAGCCGACCATCGCGGCCACACCCACCAGCAACAGCGGCCCCCAGGCACTGGTCAGTCGCTCAAGCGACCGGGACAAGCGAGCTTCGTCAGCCAGCGCCAGCCGCTCGAAACAGGGGGCGAGTCCGCCGGTGCGCTCGGCCGCGGTCAGCAGTTGCACCGCCACCGACCCGGCAAGGCCGGCCTGCGCAAGCGCCTGCGAAGGCGGCTCGCCGCGTTCGACCCGCTCGGTGGCCTGCGCCAGCCGAGCGCCGATCAGATCGCCGGAGGTCTCGCGGGCTACGGCAAAAGCTACCGGCACGGTCGCGCCACCCGCCAGCAGCGCGGCGGTCACCCGCAGCGCCTGAGCGCGGCCCGCCAGCTCGGCAATATCTCTCACACCGGGCAGACGGCTGAGCATTTTTCGAAACTGCTGCTGCGTCGCCGGCAACGCCGCAATCGCGGCCAGCGCCAGCAGCCCGATCAGGGCCGGACCCGCCACCAGGCCAAGGTTGTCGCCCAACCAGCGGCCGCTTTCAAGGATGATCCGCGATCCCGCCGGGATCTCGGTTCGCATGTCATCGAGCGCCGCGGCAAAGCGGGGCACGACAAATCCCATCAGGAACAGCATCACCAGCATCGACACCCCGAGCAGGACCAGGGGATAGATCGAGGCGGAGACAACCTTGCCGCGCATCTCGAGCAGTGACTTTTCGAACACCGTAAAGCGACCGAAGGCCTGCTCGAGTTGCCCGCTTCGTTCGCCGCTTCGGATCAGTGCGATCAGAAAGGGCGACCAGCCCAGACCGGTTGCCTCGAAAGCGTCGGAGGGCGCAAGGCCGTTGTCGAGTTCGCGCAAGAGGGCTCTGGCGAAGACCGCGCCGCGATTGTCACCGTCTGCCGCGAGCGCCCGCAGCGATTCGGACAAGGTCAGCCCTCCCGAGAGCACTTGCTCGAGCGCTTCGCAAAAGCCCAGCAGTTCGCGACGACGCCCCCATTTGGCCGGGCCGCCGCGCTCACGGCCGCGGCAGTCGATCACCTGTTCGGCAGGCCCGCAGCTGGCCATCGCCGCCTGTGCGCTCGCGGCGTCGACAAGCCGGCGCGCCAGACTGCCATCAGGCTCGACAAGCGTCAGTTCGAATCGCATCGCTGGGGCCGTGGCTTAACGATTGGTCAGGTCGGCGTCTTCGCCGCTGCCACCCGACCGACCGTCGCGTCCGAGCGAAAGCAGATCGAAGTCGCCTTTCTCGCCGGGATAGCGGTACTGGTAAGCATGACCCCAGGGGTCCGACGGCACAGCCTTGCGCAGGTAGGGGCCCGACCATCGGGACTCGCCTGAGGGCGGCTTCTCGAGGGCCTGAAGGCCTTCTTCGGTTGTCGGATAACGGCCCATGTCGAGCCGGTAATTTTCGAGCGCGGTCTCGAGCGCGACGATCTGGGCACGGGCGACCTTGACCTCGGACTTGCCGACGTTACCCAGCATCCGCGGACCCACCAGTGCCGCGAGCAATCCGAGGATCAACAGCACTACAAGCAACTCGAGCAGCGTGAAACCCTTCGCAATCTCAGCGCGACCCGATCTTTGACGGTGACTCATTTTCCGGCACTTCCTGCTTCGTCATCGGGACGCGCAATGTCTCCGATCGCAATGACCGGTCGATGAATCAGGTGAAATTTAATTTTGTTGCTTGTGCAGAAATTGATACACAAAGCTCATTTTGATGATGATTTGTTGATCTGATTGGTCTATAGCGACCGCTAATTTCGTGCAATTTTTTGCCGATCTTGGGTCATTAGGACCTAAAGGCGCTCAATTGAGCCGCCTCAGCGCATATCGGCAACCGGGCTGTCACCGAGCACAGGTAGGTTCGACGGTTCTCCCGATTCTCCGGTCGCTTTGCGTCCGTCATGAGCGCAATGAGTCTTCGAATTGGTCTGCTGATCGTGGTTGCGCTGGCCGGCTGCGGTCGATCCCAACCCGATGCCGGCACCGGCGCAAGCCAGGTGCTCGCTCGGCTTGCGGGGGGCGAAATCACCACGCAACAGCTCAACAACCTGCTCGCATCGCGCCAGACAGTCAACGCTGATCAGGCCATTCGTCAGCAGGCACTCGACTCACTGATCGACCAGCGCTTGCTCGCCGACTATGCAAAGCAGAACAAGCTCGATCGCAGCCCCGGTGTGATGGCCGAACTGCAGGCGGCCGCGACCGCCGTGCTGGCCCGAGCAGCCGTCGAACAGCTCCGCTCTGGCGCCGGGCGCCCGACCGAGGCCGAGATCGATGCCTACTACGATGCGCACCCGCAAACCTTTTCCAGGCGGCGGGTTTACCGGGTCGACGAACTGGCCATCGTCTTGCCCGCCAGCGAACGCAATGCGCTTGAGGCGACAATTGCCCAGGCGCGTCAGCTTGACGACATCGCCGCCTGGCTGCAAAAGCAGCAACGGGTATTCAGACGGCAGTCGGGCATCGTCAAGCCCGAGGACCTTCGATCCGATGACGCGCTCGCACTTCAATCGGCCTCGGTGGGCACGATCAGAATGCTGCGCGACGACAATGGCTCGAACCTGAAAGTGATGCAGATCCTTCAGATCACGCCCTTTCCGGTCTTGCGAGCCGATGCACGGGCGTTTATCGAAACCCAGCTGACCACCCAGCGTCAGCGTGAATTTCTTGACAGTGAGGTCGCCTCGATGCGAGCCAAAGCAGCCATTCAGTACCTGGATCAGCGGGGTTCAGACGTCGCACACGCAGCATCCGGAGCCGGTCAGAAGCGCGAGAGCGCAGCGGACCTCGACCGCGGCGTTGGAGCGTTCCGATGATCCGCACCACGAACGATCGTTGGGGGGCTGAGCGGGCCGAGATGCCAATCGCCGAATTCCTGCGGCTGCTCTGGTCACGACGCGGGCTGTTCACGGCGGTGACCCTCGGGCTGCTCGCAACGGTCTTGCTGGGTCTTTGGCTCTGGCCGGTGTCCTACACCGCCACGACGCGGGTTCTGATCGAAACCGGGCGGGCCCGCGAGCAGCTCAACGACGGCCCGAATACCGCCCAGCTGAGCCCTGCATTCATCGGCACTCAGGTCGACATCATTCGCAGTCAGCGGGTGGCGCTGGAGGCCGTCAAGATGCTCGGCGTTTCCAGCAACACGTCGGCGATCAGCATGTTCAACGAAGAGACCGGTGGGCGTGGTTCGATCGACCAGTTCTTTGCCGATCGTTTGCTCGCGCGCATCAAGATTCGCCCCTCGCAGCAGAGCAATATCATCGACATCTCGATGCGCGCGCCGGACCCTCGCTTTGCAGCACAAGTCGCCAACGCGATGGCCAAGTCCTACATCAGCACCAGTCTCGAACTGAAGGTCAAGCCGGCGCGTGAGTTCACCGAATTTTTCGAACAGCAAACCCAGGCGAGCCGCGATCGGTATGAAGCTGCCCAGCGTCGTCTGTCGCAGTTCCAGAAAAGCCGAGGCATTGTCTCGGTCGATGAGCGGCTCGACATCGAGAGCAACCGCCTGCAGGAGCTGTCGACACAGCTGACCCAGATTCAGGCGCTGCGATCAGAGTCGGCCGAAAAAGCCGACAGTGCCAACCGCAGCAAAGGCAGCGCCACCGCGTTGCCGGAGGTCATCAACAATTCAGTGGTGATGCAGCTGAAGGCCGAAATTGCGCGCAGCGAGGGGAAACTGGCTGAGTTATCGGGGCAATTCGGACCCAATTATCCGCAAGTCGAGCGGCTTCGCGACGAGCTTGCCGGTCTCAAGCGTGAGTTGCGGGCGCAGACCGATGCGGTCGGCGGCAGCATGTCGAAGCAGTTCGAGGTCAATGTTGCGAGGGAGTCCGAGACCCGCGCCGCTCTCGATCGACAGCGGCAGAAGGTCATGAATCTCAAGCAGCAGCGTGACGAAATGAACATGCTGGCCCGCGACGTCGACAGCGCCAAGCACTCGCTCGATCTGCTGACCCAGCGCCTGCTTCAACACAGTGTCGAGAGTGAGTCGCGTGGTGCCAGTGTCGTGCAACTCGATCCGGCCGTGGAGCCACTCGAGCCATCAAGCCCGAATCATGTCGCAGTCGTGAGTGCGGGCCTTGTGGCCGCACCACTGATCTCGGCACTGGTGGTGGCATTGACAGGGCTGTTCAGTCGCCGAGCCCTGTCCGACTCCGACATCGAAGCCGCATTGGGCTGCCCGGTCATCGCACATGTCCCACGATCGCCATCGATTGCGCGCGGCACAGGCTTGTGGCGCCGCGTGCGAAGCGGCGCACTGTCGGTCAGAAAGCTGCAAAGCCCCTCATCCGGAGTCGTCTCCAATGCGTGATACCGCAAAACTGCTGCGCTTCGACCCGGACCAGTCCGATCTCGGCGTCGACATCCGCCAGCCAACGAATGGTCAGCGCCGAATCGGCGCCATCATGATCGACCTCGGTCTGCTCCAGGTTGAACAGGCTGAGCAGATCCTGGACATCCAGCGCGGCGAGGGCGGGCGCTTTGGCGATCTCGCGGTTTCGCTTGGATTCTTGCGCAAAGAACAGGTCATGGTTGCGCTCGCGCGCCAGCGCACATTGCCTACGCTGATGCCCGACGACCTTGCTCGAATCGACAGCGATCTGCGGGCAGCGATCGAGGACCCGGGCAGCCTGCGCGCCTATACCGATGCCCGGACCCAACTCGAGTTGCGGTGGTTCGACGACGCACCCGAGCGTCGAACCCTTGCGGTCATCAGCGACGGCCCGCGAGAAGGACGAACGTTGACCGCCAGCGCGGTCGGTCTGCTGCTTGCCATGACCGGCCGGCGGGTGCTGCTGATCGACGCGTGCGCCGGCGCAGGCAGACTGGCGTCGATCTTCGGTGTCGAAAAGGAATCGCTTTCGCTGAGTGAGGCGATCAGCGCACCCGAACGCGCACTTCGGCTCAACTCGACCCTCGACTCGCTGGATCTGGCGGTCTTGTCAGCCCACGAAAAAGAGTTCAACGCGGACACCGCAGCGTCGCGAGGATTCGCAGCGCTGCTCGCGACGGTGGCTGGCCATTGGGACGCGGTCATTGTCGATACGCCGGCCTGGTCGCTCGACCGAACCGCGTTCGCAGTATCGGTTCGCTGCAGCGGCGCGCTGGTCTCGGTTCGACTCGGTCACTCCAGACTCGATGGACTGTCCGCCATCCGCCGCCATCTTGCTGATGGTGGTGTCGAGCGTATCGGAGCGGTCGTCCAGCGTTTTTGAGCAAGGCGCCTTGCGCGCCTTGCTGGGTCAATCAGACTGCTGCGCTGGCGTTGCGGCGCCGGGCCAGGCCGGCTGCCGCGAGCAGGCCACTGGTCATGAACATCCATTCGAGCGGCTCGGGCACCGGGAGCACCGATGCCGCCTGCTGAACCGAGATGTCACCCATCAGCGAACCCTCGCTGCCCTGGACATTCACATCGGTGAATTCCCCGTTCGTATTGAGCGACAGATCGACCTTACCGGCGGGCTGCGTCGAGGCGAACAGCAGGGACTGCATGGTGCTCGGCGCGGTATCTGCCGGCTTGTACTCGAAGTTGAATCCAAGCTCATAGGGCTTGCTGGTGTCAGCAGGCGACACGGACACCGGCGCAGGGGGCGGGCTTGCCGGATTCGATGCGGCAAGCGGAGCGGGCGCCACGAGTGCCTGGCTGATCGACAGGGAGAAGGTATACCCGGTGCTGGTGGTCACAAAGCTGTACTGAAGGCGCGCCGGCGCGCTCAACTGGAACAGCCCGCTGAACCTGAAAGCCGGCCCGACGAACACGCTGTTGAACGGGTTCGACGAGAAGTCGATACGCTGGTTCGGCGCGACTGAGGTTTGAGCCGCAGCCGGTGCCGACACAACCGCCGATGCAGCCAGTGCAATCGGAAGAATGAACATGCGGGTCACGGCGAATGAAGTAGACATGCAAACCTCTGTGATATTTCGCACAGTCTGCAGCCGTCGCGTTGACGGTTCATGATCACCTGTGCCGACCGCTTTAGTCCATACGGACCGCGGCGGATCAATCAGGATTAGCTTGGGTCGGGCGCCTTGACGCGGCGAAGGCGCACAAGATAGACCGCGGCGAGCGCGCCGTACACCCAGGCTGGCAGTGGCACTTCACCGACCGGCGGCATCGAAGGGTTGTCAGCGATGACACTGTCGATCCAGCCGGCATAGGCCGACACCAGCACGCCGCCACCGAGTGTCCCGGCAGTGCTGATCGGCCGCCCGGAGACACCGATCTGGACGGTATTGATGCCGTAAATCACCGGCGGGCTCGATGCGGTCAGGAACGCCGGGCCACCCGAGTCGCCGCTGGCTGACGTGGTTTCGATCGCGTTGCCAAGTGATGGTCCGCCTGTCATGTTTGGCGTACCGGCCGCATCGAAGTCGTAGAGGAACATCTTTCCGACCAGCGTCTGGTCGATCGGCGCAATCGGCAGATAAAAAAGGTCGGCGACGTTTCTTCCTGATCGCTTGACCGAGGCATTCGGATCGACGCAGCCGTAACCATCGGCCCGACAGCTGCGCCCGTAGCCCACCAGCGTGATGTCGGTGCCGGCCACCGGGGCTGTCCGATGGAGTGTGTAGATCGGTACGGAATCGGGCAGATCGGCCGCCAGCACCAACACCGCGAGATCACCCTTCACCGCCGCGGCACTGACAAAGTCGGGATGGACCCGAACGCTTGCTGCCTGAACGATGTAAGGCGTGCCATTCAGATTGAGCTGAAACCGGATTCGGGCCGGATCCCGGTCGCCGACGGCATGGGCCGCCGTCAGGACCAGGCGTTTTCCGATGACCGTGCCGGAGTAGGGGTTGGCGTCATACAGGACCGAGCCGACGCCTGCCCATCTTGAGGTCTCGAGATTGGGATCAACCCGACTCTGGGGCTGATCAGGCGACAAACCCGCCATGATCGCAATCGCTGGTCGCGGTATCGCCAGGGTAAGGGCTGCAATCAGCAATACGACGGCGAGCGACGCCGGTGCAAGCGCGCTTGCGCGATAGCGACGCTGCCAGGGCGAAACCGTCTGCGCAATGTGCGATCCCAGCGTCACCGCCACCGCGGCCATGAGCAGCCCGGCGGGAAGCAGCCCCCCGCCCTCGATCAGGCGCCGAGCCGCGACCGGCGCAAGCCAGCCGGCGTATGCCCGATCGCCGAGCATTTCGCGAAG
This sequence comes from Bordetella parapertussis, assembly GCA_945883285.1. Classification (GTDB taxonomy): domain Bacteria; phylum Pseudomonadota; class Gammaproteobacteria; order Burkholderiales; family Burkholderiaceae_E; genus UBA4615. The sequence goes on from CAMCXH010000045.1 coordinate 16,491, forward strand.
CTGACCGCCCACCAGCCCCCACACCTCGATGACGATCCAAAGGGCCGACAGCGCAAAAGCGACCCCCGCTCTGATCACCAGTTCGAGACCGCTGCGCGCAGGCCAGGCCAGGCTCGCGAGGACCGCAACGCCCCCGGCAAACAGAAGCATTCCTGCCGACCATTCGATGCGAACCATGGACCTTTGCATCGCTTCGTGCCGAGCGGCGTCGCCGCTATGGGCCTTGGCCTGCACCAGGCACGACACGACACGCTCGCGCAGGCCCTCGACCAGCGAGAGATCGAGCATGACCAGTTCGGCACCCGAACTGTTGATCCAGGCCTGCACGACCGGCAAGGCAGTTCTCAACAGCGACGGCCCCAGCACACTGACGAAGGTCAGGCAGACGAGGGTCGCCATCAACCATTGCCAGAAAAGCGCTGACCCGAGCCGCTTCGGGAATCGATCGATCGACACCGCAGCACTCATTGCGTATCCGGGCATATCGGCCGGGTCCAGAACATCAGGAAGCCTGCGGCAATCGCCACCAGCAACAACGGCCCGCCAACACTGTGCAGCCATTCGAAGGCGGCACGGTCGACCTCGATAGCCTTGAGCAGCACCGCTAGCCGAAGATCATTCGCAGTCGTCAGCAAGATCACCGCCGCGGCGACACCGACCAGGCGCCGGCGCACACTGCCTGGCCAGGCGAGCACCGCTGCGCAGACGAGCAACATCAGCTCGACACCCTCGCAACCGGGGCGCACAAGAATGGCGCCGCGCGAGGTGCTCAGGCTGTCGCCGGTCGTCAGCGTCGGGCGGTCACCGATCAGATTTGATAACCAGCCAGCAGGCATCACCACGGTATAGGCCACCAATTCACGCGCTGGGGCGGTCTGGCGGGCGCAAGCCCAGCCGACGAGCAGAACCAGCGACAGGACCACGAAACGCAGAGCAATCGCCCTCGCCGGCGTGGCGGCGAACGACCAGCGCGCCGACACCATCGCGCTGCAGTCCGCTCAGGTCGACGGGGAGTCGGTCATCGGCAGCTCGAGCAACCGATAGCCGATTCCGCGAACCGTCTCGATCATCGCCTCAGCGCCGACATTCGCGAGCGACATTCTGAGACGGCTGACATGCACGTCGATGACCCGCTCAAGGACGTCATCCGAATCACAGACCAGCTTGACCAGTTGAGAGCGTGTGAACACCCGCCCGGGCGCGCTCAGCAAATGGGCAAGCAGATCGGCTTCGACTCGGCGCAGCACGAGTGTATCGCCGTGCACCCGGGCGCGCCGCGTCGCCTGATCGAAAACAAGCGGCCCGCAACGCATCTCGGTGGTGCTGTCAGGCATCGCGCTGACCACTTCACAGCGGCGCATGACCGCGAGAATCCGCCGCTGAAGTTCGATTGGTGACATCCGACCCGCGACGTAATCGTCTGCGCCGGCTTCGAGTCCGATGGCGATATCGATATCGCTAGAGCGCGGCCCGAGCATGATCAGAGGCAGGTCGCGTGTTGCCGGATACGAACGCAGCAGCTTGAGATACTGAACGCCCGATCGGTCGGGAAGCATCGCGCCAAGCAACACCACGCCAACCCGGTTCTGCCGCAGGAAGAGGTCGGCTTCTTCACAGGACGAGGCTCCCTGAGCGATCAGCCCGTGCGGCTCAAGCAGATGCGAGAGGCTTTCGACCAGTCCGGTGTGGGAATCAACGACGAGTGCGAACATGGCCGTCAGCCCGCCCAGCACTCAGACGCTCGGCTTTCAATGCCAAGCCGCCCGGTCGCGATGGATTCTTTAACAATTCTGACTGCCGACATCAGTCACTCCGACTGTTCACCAACAGGCGCATGGGTAGCACTGCCATCTGAGTCTCACGCAGGAAGATGAACAGACGGACCCGCAAGAGCCGAGCCGCATTGGGCTGAAATGCTCTCTTTGCAGTGCTGTTCGGAACCATCAGCCGACCAGACTGGCCATCGGGCGAGGCCGCGTGCCGGAGGCAGTCTGACCTTCACCCTGAAGTCCTTCCACGCAATCCCGAAATTCCTGGCGAAAACGCGCCGGCGAAAACCGCTCGGCATTGCGACGGCAGCAACTCGGATCAATCATCTGATGCGCCAGATCGAAGCGATCAATCGCACTGATGATCGAAGCCGCGCTCTGATCAGGAAAGAACACACCGGTCGGCGCCCCATCGCCTTCGCCGATCACCGACTCGCAGACACCGCCGCTGCCGAAGGCGATCACCGGCGTGCCGCAGGCCTGCGCTTCGACCGCGACGATGCCGAAGTCTTCGCGCGCAGCAAAGACGAAGGCCCGCGCGCGCTGCATCAGGTCGATCAGCGCCGGTCGCGGCAGGTGGCCGGTCATCTCGACATTAGGGGTTGCGCGGGCTTTGATCCGATCGAATTCCGGGCCATCGCCCACCACGACCAGGCGGCGGTGCGGCATGGCGGCAAAGGCATCGACAATCAGGTCGACCCGCTTGTAGGGCACCAGGCGCGATGCGGTGAGAAAAAACGAGTCTTTGTCTTCGCGAAATGCGAAGGCCGAGATGTCGACCGGCGGATGAATCACCTGGGCCGCGCGGCCGTAGCACTTGCGGATTCGCTTTGCGATGAAAGCGGAGTTGGCCACCATGTGATCGATGCCATGCACGGTGCGGCTGTCCCACATCCGCATGTAGCTCAGGATGCCGCGCGCCATCCAGCTTTTCGTTCCCTTCGTCAGCCCGGACTCGCGCAGGTATTCATGCTGCAGATCCCAGGCATATCGGATCGGCGAATGGATATAGCTGACATGCAGCTGATCGGGGCCGGTGATCACGCCCTTTGCCACCGCATGCGAGCTCGAGATCACGAGATCGTAGGCAGACATGTCGAGCTGCTCGATCGCCAGCGGCATCAGCGGCAGGAAGTTGCGATACCGCTTGCGGGCAAACGGCAATCCCTGGATGAAGGTGGTCGTGGCACGCTTGCCGTGGACGATCTCGCGATCCTCGTCCGACAGAAAATCAACCACCGTGAAAAGGTCGGCCTCGGGATACACGGTGAGCAATTGCTCGAGCACCCGCTCGCCGCCGCCAACCACGGTCAGCCAGTCATGAACGATCGCGACTTTCATGCCGTCAGCCTGCGTGCGATGTCGAGCGCAGCACGACGCCAGCCAAATTCGGCGGCACGACGCAAACCGGCTTCGCGCAGCCCGTCGCGCAGCGCCGGCTCGGCGATGATGCGCTCGATGGCCTGGCGCAATGCCATCGGGTCGTGCAGATCAACCATCAGTGCGGCATCGCCGCACACCTCGGGCAAGGAGGCTGCCGACGACACCACCACCGGGCACCCGCAGGCCATCGCCTCCAGGGGCGGCAAACCGAATCCCTCATACCGCGACGGAAACACGAAGGCGAGTGCCGACTCGTAGAGCGCGCGCAACTCACGGTCGCTGATATAGCCCAGACGGTGCACCCGTGTGGAAACCGGGAAGTCGACGTCCGCGAAGATTTTTGAATTCGAGCCACCCGCGATGACCAGGTCGATCGGCAACTCAGACGGCGAAGACACCGCCCGCAGCAATGCCAGCAAATTCTTGTGCGGCGCCATGCTGCCTACTGCAAGCAGGTAAGCCTGGGGCCGCAGCCCATTGCGCTCGAGCACACTCGCATCGGCCGGCTCGCGCAACAGATGCTCGCCGCCCTCGGCCACAACATCGACGCCCTCGGCTGCAATGCCCCAGCAGGCATCGAGTTCACGGCGCGAAAAATCGGAGACGGTCATGATGCTGTCGGCGCGTCGCCCGAGCGCCGGCATCAGAAGACGATAGCTCAGACGGAAGGCCGGCGTGTAGGCATCGGGCACCCTGACGGTGGCGGCATCGTGAATCACAACTGCCTGTCTGCGCACCAGCAGCGGCCCGGTATTGCACAGGTTGAGCAGGCGGCGGCCCTTGAGCGACCGCATGAGCTCGAGTTGCTCCCACAAGTGGCCCTGCAATCGACCCACCTGGCGAAAGCCGATGCGATGCAATCCGATCGGCGCCTTTGCCTGCCTGGGCGCCACAATCTCGAAGCTCAGTCGACTCACCGCCGGATCGTTGGCCACCAGCAGCGCATCGAGGGCGCGAATCGACTCGATGGCGAAACGGTCGACGCCGGTATGCTGGCGCGAGAGAAATCGGCCATTGATGACGATCTGGTTCATCGGATGATCATGTCCTTGTGTTGTGGCAGGCCGGATGACATGGCGCCCCTCATGCCGGATTGCTTGCGTCTGACGGATCAAGCGGAAGTTCGGGTGATATGCCGAATGGACGCGGCAATGCTTTGCTGCGGGCATCATCGGGGGCGGGGTAAAAAACTGAGCAGCTGCACCCGACCGATCCCTCGGGTGGCCGGCAGCACAAAACTGGAGGCAAGACCACTGACCGCGCATGCCAGCGCCATGGCCGCAGCCGCGCCAACTGCGCCATAGCGGGCAGACAGAAAAAAGGAGGCGGGAGCTAGCACTGCCAGTGCAATCAGATTGTTGGCCAAATGCAGTTCGCCTCGGCCACAGAGATTGATATACAGCGTGCGAATCAGGGCACTGGATGTAAAGAGCGTCGCACACGCAAAGATCACCAGAACCGGGTAGGCCGCCCTGAACGATTCGCCATAAACATGGCCGAGCAATGCCTGCCCGAACACCGCCACAAAGACAATGAAGCCGACCGACATCAGCGCATAGGCCTGACCCAACCGGCGCAGCTGCGCAAAGCAGTCTTCCGGCTTGACGCCACTGCGCATCAGGCGCGGAAAGGCAGCCGCCGAGACCGATACCGCGATCAGATCGAAGGCAAAGATGAAGGTCTGCGCGCTGCCGTATTGAGCGGTCTCCTCGACACTCGATACCGAAGCCAGAATCAGCGGATTGAGCCGAAAAAACGCGTTGTAGACCAGTTGCGCCAGACCGTGTCGAAGCGCCTCCTGAAAGCTGACCTGCCCGCCCCTTGCGGCCGCCCGATCACCACCTGAGTCTGTCGCGAGACTGCCTGCGTCGGCATCGCCGTGCGGGGCGGGCGCGGTGGTCAGTCGATCGGCGGCGCGGGTCAGCAGGATGCCGAGAATGACCGACTCCAGACCGATCATCATGAAGACCGACCACAGGGGAAAGCCATTGAGCGCAGCAATCGCCTTGACTGCAAACCATGCAACGATAAAGGGAACCCGTGTGCGCGCAATCGCCAAAGCCTGCCCGTTGTTGCGCAGGCGCCAGTCGCCTGGCAGGAACGGGGTTTGCACCAGCGCCACCACACCGGCCCACAGCATCAGCGACAGTTCGGGGGCGGCCTCGATCCGAACGCCAAGGCCTGTGAGCCGATCGGGATACGAAAACACCCAACCGGCGACCGCCAGTCCGAGTGCGCAGATCAGTGCTGCCGCGGTCAGGGCAAGCACCACATTTCGCTGCAGGCGATTGCGTCCGGCCAGGTCTTCGCTACTCAGATAAGCCCGTGAAAAAGGCATTTCGGCACTGCCGGAAATCGTGCCGAGCATGGTCTGCAAAATCGCCGATGCGATCACATACAGGCCGAATCCTTCGGTGCCATAGCAACGGGCGATCACCAGACCGGTCAGAAAGATCGAGGCTGCATAGACCACCCTATCGGCAAGAAGGGTGACCGACTGCTTGACCAGGCTCACGCCGCCAACCCCGCCAATCCGGGAAACCCGGCCAGAACCCCGCCGGGGCGACGCGCCATCGAACCCGGCTCGCCCGACATCTCAGGGCGCCAACGAGCTGATCTGGTCGAGGGCCTGCTTGCGACCATGACTCACGCCGGCATTGAATGCCACAAAAAAGCTCGGCACTTCGGTCAGCCGACCAGCGTGAATCGACAAGCGCACCGCCTCCTTGATCGACAGCAGGTATGAGAGCGCGCCGCGGCGGGAAAACGCCATCGCGCCGATCGAGAACACCTGCTTGCGATCAAGGGCGTCCATCATGCGCTCGCCGGCAGTCGATGGGCCATTACGCACGATCGGGTCCGGCACAAGCCAGCCCGCGCCGCCCTGCTTCATCAGATCACGCAAAAAAACATTTTCTTCACCGATGCCAACC